>NZ_JARUXD010000048.1:0-28259 GCF_030433875.1 Curtobacterium sp. PsM8
CGAGATCTACAAATCTTACTGTTCGTCGGCAAGCGTCAGTTGTTTATAAGAGACTGGTGCCAGCTGGCACCGAGCCTTCAGTCCGGAACAGGGTTGCGGACATGCGGCGGCGACGCCGCCACCGCTCACATGTCGGCGATGAGCCGGAGCGTGCAACCGTCGGGGACGGTCTGGTGTTCGACGTAGTGCATGAACACCGGCGCTGCCTGGTCGGCGGTGAAGAGCTCAGCCGGGTGCCGCCGCTCGTGCGCAGCCTGCACGTCGATGGTCTCCGTGAGCGGTTCCGCGAGGTCGTGGTCACGGCCGACGATGTAGAAGCGGTACTCGCCGTCGTCCTCACGTCGGCGGAGTTCGACGCTCATCTTCTCCGCGGTGCCGCCGGCCTGGAGGTAGGAGCCGCCGTACTGCTCCTCAGCCTGTTCGGGGTTGAACATCCAGTCGGCGTCGTCGGGACACCACCAGATCTGCCACGCGAACTGCTCGTCGTTGTCGAGCAACCCCAGCATGCGGCGTACTTGATCAGGTATCGGCCGGAACGTGTCCTGCAGGATGCTGCTGACGCTGCTGTTGGTCTCTTCGATGATCATTCGTTACTTCACTCGTTGGTAGTTGACCGAGGTGATCTTGATGCGTTCACCGTTCAGTGTGGCGTACGCGGGATGGTCGTACGACACCGCTCGGTCGAAGACTTCTTGGGCCCCGTCCTTCGACGTGCCGCTCTTCACCTCGACGCCCTCCCATGTGCCGTCAGGTTTCTTGACCAAGCCGTCGTAGACCCGTTCCTTCGATGCGCCTTCCATGCTGGCGCGCACCGGCTGCGTCGTTGTGACCTTCACTCCAGTCTTGCGCTCGTACTGCTTGAGACCCTGCGCCTCCTTCTGCGCAGAATCGGCACGGGCCTTGTCGTTGTCCTGCGACCGGTATTCACCCTTGTTGTTACGCCCGGGATGGTCCTCATTCGGGCCGTTCGGGTCCTTCTTCGCCTGCTCGACGTGGTCGGTGCGGTTTGGGCTGACCCCGTCGTCCGTCATCGCGTGGACGCCGAGTTGACCTGCGCCTGCTCCAGCAGCGGTGGCCCCCGCGGCCATCACCGCCGCACCGGAGGTGTTCAAAGGCACACCGGCGATCGCTCCAACTCCGGTGATGTCGAGTGCGACACCTCCACCTTCCATCGCTGCTCCCCCGGCCATCGTCGCGAGGCCGCCGAGGAGCTCGAGCACCTCGTCCGGGTGGTTGACCATGGCGTTGCCCAGCGAGGCGAACAGGTTCCCGGCGACCGCAGCAGCGTCCTGCACGTGCGGCCAGGCCGCTTCTGCTTCCGCGCCGAGGACTCGCCCATGCCTTCGATGACCGCGCAGAAGTACGTGCCGAGCGCCTCCGCGTCGGCGTCGGCCTCGACCTCGCCAGCCGCCTGCGCATCGACGATGCAGGCCGTGTAGCCCGCGCGGATGGTGTCGAAGGCGTCGGAGACGGTGGCGGCGACCTCCGGATCACGGGCCGACAGCTCTACCGCCGCGCGGAGCAGCAGCGAAGGCGCTCCCTGCGCCGCCCCGTGCTCGACCGCCACGGACACCAGCTGCGTGCGGATCCGCGCGATCGGGTGCTCGGAACTCCGCATGACGGACTGGACGACCTCGACGGCCTCAGGGGTCCGCCGCCGTCGTCACCGGATCCACGGCAGCGTCCGGCACCGAGCCGTCGTCCGGACTGTGCGGGGCGATGAAAGCCGCGATCGCGGCCCTCACCCGGACCTGGGCAGCCGAACTAACGTGCGGGAAGAACTAGCTCGCGACGAGGGAGAAATTGCGCGCTACACGACGGCCGCTCCGCTCCCGCCGGTCTCGCTAGCGAAGCCCGCGCGCGCTAGAGGAGGAGCCTTTCCGCCCCCGACGCGACATCTGGCATTGCGACCAACGGGCGCACCTGTTTCACCGCGCCGCTCGTCGCCCGAGGCCGGGTCTCGCGACGTCGATCAAGGTCGTCCTGCCCTCACCGCCGCCAGCGGTCTATCACGCCCTCAAACGCCCGATGCGCCCAGTCTTCCTGCCAGGCTGCATGGAAGTTGACGTCCATAGAACGAGGAAGTTGCGTGATCGGATTGACGCGAACTAGAGAGGGCAGAACGATTGCGTCGCCGATGATCACGGCTTCACGCTGTTCCAATGACGCAAGCGAATTCGTGAGGGCACCTAGATCGTCAGGCAGAAGACGTTTCACGTAATTCTGATCCGCCGGATTAGTCAACCGCATTGCGACGAAATTGCTACATTGCGAAAAGACCGTCTCCGACACTTCCGATGGTCGCTGACTTACGATCATGAGCGATACTCCATATTTCCTGCCTTCCTTCGCCACACGCTCAATGGACTTCTTCACAGAATTGAAGCGAGCCGACGAGTTTTGCGGGATATAGTTGTGCGCCTCCTCAAAAACCAGCAAGAATGGAAGCTCGGCCTCGTCGGCGGCATGCAATTTTTTGAAGTGGAAGCTGAAAGTGAAAACTAGTCGTGCGACTAGCGAAACCACCACGCTAAGAACCTCGAAAGGTATTCCACTCAAGTCGAGTATGGTGACATTTGCCTGCGCATCGTCTTCAAACCCCATGAATTGCGATATGAGCCGATCCATGTCCTCTGTTTGAAAAACTTGCCCTTCGCCATTCTTCGGCGACAAAAGGAAGTCTAGACGCCGATCGGCTCGTCGACTCTCGAGTCGCATAAGGAAACGGTTGAATTCGCCAGCGAAAGGGCCAGCCGTGGCCTTCTTGCCGGCTGCTTGACTTGATTCAACGAACGGGACCTTCTGACCGAAGTAGATCTGCTCCCGGGAATCGATCAAGCCAGCTCGCCCGATATTTGGGTCCGAGCTCTTCGGCAACCCTTCGTCCGGGTTTCGACCGATAACTTCCGAGTTCAAGTTGTCAATGTATTGCAGAACTTCCTCCAGAGAGAAATAAGCTGGAGAATCGTAAGAAACCTGGCCCACTGGCATGTTCCGATTATGACGCTGCTTGTTCGCTATAACTGCATGCCGGAACTGTGAGACCTGGTTATGTGAGTTCTGTTCATTGCTTTCAATGAAGAGCTCCTCCAGCTCCTCGGAGTTCATCAGCCAATACGGCAAGTTCAAATCATCTGCGGTGATGACTCGGGCATCGGGGAACGCCGTCGAGTATTCGCCATGAATGTCGAAAATGATAACATGCGAATTGTTCAATACACCGCGCGCTACCTGGTCCGAAGTCGGCTCGGTGGCCGCTTGAATGATCGCGGCAACTGTCGAGGATTTACCGGATCCAGTCGACCCAACGACCCCGATGTGCTTCCCAAAGAATCTGTCACCATCCAACGACACTTCGACGCTTGGATCCTGCACTAAAGTACTGAAGTTGAATTTCGAAGAAATCCCCTCCCCTGAATAAATGCGCTCCAGGAGATCGTTCTCCGCGAGCTCCACATTCTGCGGGGGAATCGTAATCTGCTTGCCGCCGCGGTAGAATTTACCGTTTTCCAGTCGGCCCACCGGCTGGAGCGAAAGTACGAATCTCGGGTCCGTCGGGACGCCGTCAGTACCCAACGAATCTCGGACCCGGAAGCCATCGACAACGGCAACTAGCGAGGCATCCTCATCGTCTGAGATTTTCAGATACGAGCCTATCTGCAGCTTCTGCTCAAGCTGCTGATACTCGTCGGTCGAAGTAAGTTCGACTTCAATGAGGTTAGGACCCACGGCGACAACTTTGGCCAGGTCCGAGAAGGCAGTCACAGAATCTCCCCGACAATCCGATTGATGTTCTCCTGATTGAAGTCAACCAGATGCATTGTTTGCGTAGCAAACGAATCGCCCAAGTCGTACGGCACCCCTCCGGATGCGTCAATCAGGCGCGCCACTCTCCCACCAGTATGCGAATAGCTGGAGAGCGATCCTAGGGTGATCACCTTCAAAGCATATGACGCATCGCTGATGCGAGAGTTTGCCTTGACATGCAACACCGGTGGTCGCCTTAGCGCAGTCGTAGAGAGACTGATCTCTTCATAGCCGTCATTGAAGGCAATTTCGTCGCGGATTAGCCGTATCTTTAGATTCGTCATGAAGGATTTCTCTGCGTCGATTGCAAGCAGCCAAGGTTTTGCGTTCGACAGACCCGCAAGGTAGGAGGCTGTCAGAACTTCACACAACTCGACGACGAGATCCAACTCTTCCATCTTCGGACGCAACAAGATCGCTCGATGCTTCTTTCGATCGCTATATTGCATCCGCTTCAGAAGTGCGATCTGAGTTCGAAGGAACGACTCAGCACCCGCCTTGTCGGAATGCCACAGACCGTATAAGCGGTCCACGACTGAAAGGGCCGATGTCAATTCGGGTTTTGTGACCCCGCGAGCTGCGATGTCCGATTGGCGGGCTTTGGTCCGGACAAAATCCCTGGCTCTGGGGAGATGAAGGATCCGAGCCTCGTCTTCACTGCACGAAAAGGTCATCTTCAGACGTTGGATCACGTCATGCTGCTGACTCTCAAACGTAGAACCACGCGCGATGGTCAACCTCTTACTGAATTCGAGGAGTAGGGCATCATCCCACTCCGGATGATCGCGCACCTCCTCACCAAGCTCCCTATCGCGACGCACAAGGGCCGTTCTCAAGTCACCGAGGGAGAGTCGCTCGGGTACCTCCCCCGAACCGAATCGAAGATGAAGGACGTATTGCCAGCTGTCGGCTTGATCGAAGTCCTTGAGCATCATCACGAGAGGATCGCGTAGCCCCTTTGGACCCGTGTATTTTCCGCTCTCGTGATACTTGACCTGGATGGCGCGCTTTGAAGAGTCTCCAAAGAAGTCGAGGTCTTCTTTGCCTTCAACCTCGAACCTATCAGAGGCTCTTGCATCCAAAATCTGAACGATCGCGTGATCAAACTGGTAATCGAATCCTGCAATCGTGGCACCAGCCGCGCGGTTGCTGTGCCCATCGGCCATGAGCCCTCCCCCATCTTTCTCTTCACATCGATGCTAGTGGCTTATCTCCCGCAACTCAATCGAGGCTACGACGGCCAAATTCAAACGACAGCACGCCCCGCCGGCCGAAGCCAGCGGGGCGTCCCCACAAGTCAGACAGAGATCAGAAGTCCCAGTCCTCGTCCTCAGTGCTCTCCGCCTTGCCGATGACGTACGACGAGCCCGACCCCGAGAAGAAGTCGTGGTTCTCGTCCGCGTTGGGCGACAGCGCCGACAGGATCGCCGGGTTCACGTCCGTCGTCTCCTTGGGGAACATCGGCTCGTAGCCCAGGTTCATCAGCGCCTTGTTGGCGTTGTAGTGCAGGAACTTCTTGACGTCCTCGGTCAGCCCGACCTGGTCGTAGAGGTCCTGCGTGTAATGGATCTCGTTCTCGTACAGCTCGAACAGCAGGCTGAACGTGTAGTCCTTGATCTCCTGCTTGCGCTCCTCCGAAGCGCCCTCGAGCCCCTTCTGGAACTTGTACCCGATGTAGTACCCGTGGACGGCTTCGTCGCGGATGATCAGGCGGATCAGGTCAGCGGTGTTCGTGAGCTTCGCGCGCGAGGACCAGTACATCGGCAGGTAGAAGCCGGAGTAGAACAGGAACGACTCGAGCAGGGTCGACGCGACCTTGCGCTTCAGGGGGTCGTCGCCGGTGTAGTAGTCGAGGACGATCTGGGCCTTCTTCTGCAGGTTCACGTTCTCGGTGGACCAGCGGAAGGCGTCGTCGATCTCGGGGGTCGACGCCAGGGTCGAGAAGATCGACGAGTAGCTCTTGGCGTGCACCGACTCCATGAACGCGATGTTCGTGTAGACGGACTCCTCGTGCGGGGTGATCGCGTCGGGGATCAGGCTGATCGCGCCGACGGTCCCCTGGATGGTGTCCAGGAGCGTCAGACCCGTGAACACGCGCATGGTGAGCTGCTGCTCCTCAGGCGTGAGGGTGTTCCACGACTGCACGTCGTTCGACAGCGGCACCTTCTCGGGCAGCCAGAAGTTGTTGACGAGGCGGTTCCAGACCTCGACGTCCTTCTCGTCCTGGATGCGGTTCCAGTTGATCGCGCTGACCGAACGGATCAGCGGGACGGCTTTGCCGGTGGCGTGGACCGGGTCGGTGAGAGTCATTGCGTTCTTCCGGAAGTCATTGATCGGAACGGGAGTCGGACTGGAGGCGCGGTGCAGGCTGGCACCGCGCCTCCAGGCCGGGGGTGGTCGCGTCAGCGACCGGAGGTCACAGCATGCAGCTGACGCAGCCCTCGACCTCGGTGCCCTCGAGGGCGAGCTGGCGCAGACGGATGTAGTAGATCGTCTTGATGCCCTTGCGCCATGCGTAGATCTGCGCCTTGTTGATGTCACGCGTGGTGGCGGTGTCCTTGAAGAACAGCGTCAGGGACAGGCCCTGGTCCACGTGCTGTGTCGCCGCGGCGTACGTGTCGATGATCTTCTCGGCACCGATCTCGTACGCGTCCTGGTAGTAGTCCAGGTTGTCGTTCGTCATGAACGGCGCCGGGTAGTAGACGCGGCCGAGCTTGCCTTCCTTGCGGATCTCGATCTTCGACGCGATCGGGTGGATCGACGACGTCGAGTGGTTGATGTACGAGATCGAACCGGTCGGCGGGACAGCCTGCAGGTTCTGGTTGTAGATGCCGTGCTCCTGGATGGACGCCTTCAGCGCCTTCCAGTCGTCCTGCGTCGGGATGGTGATGTTCGCGTTGTCGAACAGCGACGCGACCCGGGCGGTGGCCGGCGTCCAGACCTGGTCGGTGTACTTGTCGAAGAACTCGCCCGACGCGTACTTCGAGTCGCGGAACCCGTCGAAGGTCTCCCCGGTCTCGATCGCGATGTTGTTCGAGGCGCGCAGGGCGTGGAACAGCACCGTGTAGAAGTAGATGTTCGTGAAGTCGATGCCCTCTTCGGAGCCGTAGTAGACGCGCTCACGAGCCAGGTAGCCGTGCAGGTTCATCTGGCCGAGGCCGATGGCGTGCGACTTGTCGTTGCCGTCCTCGACACTGCGGACCGAGGTGATGTGCGACATCTGCGAGACGGAGGTCAGGCCGCGGATGGCGGTCTCGATGGTCTTGCCGAAGTCCGGCGAGTCCATAGTCAGCGCGATGTTCAGCGAGCCGAGGTTGCAGGAGATGTCCTTGCCGATCTCCTTGTACGAGAGGTCCTCGTTGAAGGTGGTCGGGGTGTTGACCTGCAGGATCTCGGAGCACAGGTTCGACATGTTGATCCGGCCCTTGATCGGGTTGGCCTTGTTCACCGTGTCCTCGAACACGATGTACGGGTAGCCCGACTCGAACTGGATCTCCGCGATGGTCTGGAAGAACTCGCGCGCCTTGATCTTCGTCTTCTTGATGCGCGAGTCGTCGACCATCGCGCGGTAGTTCTCGGAGATCGGGACGTCACCGAAGGGGACGCCGTAGACCTTCTCGACGTCGTACGGCGAGAACAGGTACATGTCCTCGTTGTTCTTCGCGAGCTCGAACGTGATGTCCGGCACGACGACGCCGAGGGACAGCGTCTTGATGCGGATCTTCTCGTCGGCGTTCTCGCGCTTGGTGTCGAGGAACTTCATGATGTCCGGGTGGTGGGCGCTGAGGTAGACCGCGCCGGCACCCTGACGCGCACCGAGCTGGTTCGCGTAGGAGAAGGAGTCTTCCAGCAGCTTCATCACGGGGATGATGCCCGAGGACTGGTTCTCGATCTGCTTGATCGGGGCGCCGGCCTCGCGGATGTTGGAGAGCAGCAGGGCCACGCCGCCGCCGCGCTTCGAGAGCTGCAGCGAGGAGTTGATCCCGCGCGAGATCGACTCCATGTTGTCCTCGATGCGGAGGAGGAAGCAGGAGACGAGTTCGCCGCGCTGGGCCTTCGCGGTGTTGAGGAACGTCGGGGTCGCGGGCTGGAAGCGGCCGGCGATGATCTCCTCGACGAGGTCGATCGCGAGCTGCTCGTTGCCCTGCGCCAGGCCGAGGGCCGTCATCACGACGCGGTCCTCGAAGCGCTCGAGGTAGCGCTTGCCGTCGAACGTCTTGAGCGTGTAGCTCGTGTAGTACTTGAACGCACCGAGGAACGTCTGGAACCGGAACTTCTTCGAGTACGCCAGGTCGTTGAGCCGCTGGATGAAGTCCATCGAGTACTGGTCGATGGTCGCCTGCTCGTAGTACTCGTTCTCGACCAGGTAGTCCAGCCGCTCTTTCAGGTTGTGGAAGAAGACGGTGTTCTGGTTGACGTGCTGCAGGAAGAACTGCTTGGCCGCCTCACGATCCTTGTCGAACTGGATGTTCCCGTCCGCGTCGTAGAGGTTGAGCATCGCGTTGAGGGAGTGGTAGTCCATCCCCGTCTGCGGCGACGTCAGATCGACGTCTGCAACTGCTGCGTCCAAAATGCTTCCAATCCTGAGTTGACCGCCACCACGTCGTCGGGGGTCCCGAAGACTTCGAAGCGGTAGAGAACGGGGACTCCGCACTTGCGCGCGACGATGTCCCCGGCGAGGCCGAACGCCTCACCGAAGTTGGTGTTCCCACCGACGACGACGCCCCGGATCAGAGCCCGGTTGTGTTCGTCGTTGAGGAACTTGATGACCTGCTTGGGGACCGCTCCGTGTCCGTTGCCGCCACCGTAGGTGGGGAGGACCAGGACGTAGGGCTCGTCCACACGGAGGGGTTCCTCACTCGCGTGCAGCGGGATCCGGTCGGCGTCCTGGCCGAGCTTCTCCACGAACCGGGCGGTGTTGCCCGAGACACTCGAGAAGTAGACGAGGCGGCTCATGGTGCGCTCCCTGACGAGGTGCGGACTGCGGACCGGAGGGGTGTGGCGGGGGCGGGACGAGCCTCCAGGCTGTCCTTCCGCCGCCGGGCGAGGCGGGCCGGAGGGCCCGCGAGCCGTCAGGCCAGTTCGGCGCTGAGGGTGGCGATCTTGTCGGGGCGGAAGCCCGACCAGTGGTCGTCGTCGGTCACGACGACGGGGGCCTGCATGTAGCCGAGGCTCTTGACGTGCTCGAGCGCTGCTTCGTCCGTGGAGACGTCGTGCACTTCGTACTCGATGCCCTTGTTGTCGAGGGCGCGGTACGTCGCAGTGCACTGGACGCAAGACGGCTTGGTGTACACGGTGACGGCCATGATCTCCCCTGGTTCTGGGCCCGGTTGGAGGCCCGTCGTTCTGGTGCTGTGTTGTCGATGACGCTACTACATGTAGTGCCCGATGGACGGGTGGACCACTAGAGGAAGTGTTACACCCCTGTAGTTTCCACAACGTCATCCACAGTCTGTGGATTCCCGCGAGGCCCGGTTTTCCGCCACTCTGCCACCGCCCACCGACACTTCCCACACCCTGTTGGGGGGACCTGTCCACGGATGTGGAAACTGCACGCCCGGCGTGTCTGAGAACGTCCAGCGGACAGCGGTCCGACACCCCGTCGACGGCCGCTCCCCCGCTCGGGGGCCACCGCTCTCCGCCTCGGGGGCCACCGCTCTCCGGGTCGGAGGAGACCGCTCTCCACACCCGCCGCAACGCGGTCCGTCCGGTCCGTACACTCGTCTCGTGAGCGCGTACGGGTCCCTGCTGAAGACTCCCGGGGTCGGCCGGGTCATCGCCGCGCAACTCACCGCGCGTTTCCCGTTCGGCATGCTGTCGCTGGCGTACCTGCTGCACGTCGAGCACATCTTCGACTCGTACGGCGCCGCCGGCCTCGTCCTCGCGACGACGAGCATCGGCCAGGCCCTCGCCGGTCCGCTGACCAGCCGGTGGATGGGACGCTGGGGCATGCGCCCGGTGCTGATCCTGACGAGCATCGTGGCGTTCCTGACCATGGGCGTCATCGCCTTCTTCGTGATGCCGCTCTGGGCGTACGTCGTGATCGGCTTCGTCGGCGGCCTGGCGGTCCCGCCGGTGCAGCCCGCGGTCCGCACCATCTACCCGAAGATGGTCACGTCCTCGCAGCTCACCCCGCTGTTCTCCCTCGACGCCAGTGCGCAGGAGCTGATCTGGGTCGCCGGTCCGGTCATCACCACGTTCGTGGCGACGCAGATCGGCACGGTCGAGGCGATCGTCGTCGCGATGGTGTTCCTGCTCATCGGCTGCACGTGGTTCATCGCCTCCCCCGAGCTGGGCCGCGTCCGCATCCCCCGCTCGAAGCGCGCGTTCGGTGTCGTCATGAAGCGGCCGTCGGTCGTCGTCGCCACCGTCACGGGCCTGCTGCTCATCGGCGCGTGCTCCGCGGTGGAGGCCAGCGTCACCAGCGTCTTCGGCGAGGGCAGCCCGAACGCCGGCATCGTCCTCGCCGTGTTCGCGGTCGGGTCACTCGCGGGCGGGTTGGCGCTCGGCCACCGTCCGATCTCGCAGAACGCCCTCTGGCTGCGCATGACGATCGTGTTCGTCGGACTCGTGCTCGCGGTCGGCAACCCGACGTTCTGGTGGCTCTGCATCTCGCTCGTCATCGCGGGCGCCGGCATCGCCCCCGCCCTGACGGTGATGTTCGGCTCGGTCTCCGCCACGGTCAAGTTCTCCGACACGGCCGAGGCCTACGGCTGGATGGGCACCGGCCAGCTCATCGGTGCCGCCGGCGGGTCCGCGGTCGCCGGCTTCCTCATCGACAGCAACGGTCCGAGCGGCGGCCTGATGGTCGGCGCCGTCATGGCCGCGGCCGGCGTGGTGTTCCCCCTGGTCATGCGCCGCTGGCTGCCCGACCTGCGCGGACGCGACGCCAGTCCACTGCCCGACACCGAGCCGGTCCACCTCCCCACCTGATCCGCCCGGCCTGCGTTCTCCACAGGTCGGACTGGAGGCCCGCCCCACCCCCCTCACGCCGGGCAGGATGGGTGCATGGTCACCTCGATCCCCCTCCGCGACGGCCGGAGCATCCCCACCGTCGGCTTCGGCGTCTACAAGGTCGACGACGCCGAGGCAGCGACGGCCGTCGGGCTCGCGCTGGACGCCGGGTACCGCCACGTGGACACGGCCGAGATGTACGGCAACGAACGGGGCGTCGGGCAGGCCCTCCGGGCCTCCGCGCTCGAACGTGACGACGTGTTCGTGACCACGAAGGTGTGGAACGACCACCAGGGCCGCGACGGCACGCTCCGGGCGTTCGACGCCAGTATCGAGCGGCTGGGGCTCGACGCGGTCGACCTGTACCTGATCCACTGGCCGGCGGCGGCGAACGACCGTTACGTCGAGACCTGGCGGACGCTCGTCGAACTCCGCGCCTCCGGGCGGGCCCGCAGTGTCGGCGTCTCGAACTTCCAGGTGCCGCACCTCGAACGGATCATCGACGAGACCGGTGAGGTCCCGGCGGTCAACCAGGTCGAGCGGCACCCGTGGTTGCCGCAGCGTGAACTGATGGCGTTCCACGAGCAGCACGACATCGTCACCGCGGCGTGGTCGCCCCTCGGTCGCGGACGGCTCATCGAGGACCCGGTGCTCGTCGGCATCGCGGCCGCCCACGACGTCAGCGTCGCCCAGGTGCTCGTACGGTGGAACGTGCAGCAGGGGGTCGTCGTGCTGCCGAAGTCGGTGACGCCGTCGCGCATCCGCTCGAACCGCGACGTCGACGGCTTCGTGCTGACGGACGACGAGCTCGCTGCGATCGCGGGCCTCGAGTCCGGCCAGCGCACGGGCTCCCACCCCGACGCCGTCGCCTGAGCGCGCGGTCGGGCCTGGAGTCCGGCGCCACTCAGCCCTGGCGGTCCTCCTCGGACTGCCACGGCAGGTGCAGGTCGCCCGGCTCGGGCTCGACGTCACCGGCGTCGTCCGCGCCACCGGTCCCCGGTGCCGCGACGATGCGGGAGGGGTCGATGCCGTCCGCGCGCAGGTCGTCGTCGTCGCGCTGCTCCGTCTGCGACGCGTCCATCTCCCGCTCGCTCGAGGGGCTGTACGACGTGTCGGCGGCCCGCTGCTCGCTGCCGCTCACCCCGTCGACGTCGTCGCTGTGCGCTGCCGAGGCCAGGGCGTCGGAGCGGTCCCGGTCGTCGGAGTGCTCGGGGCCTGCGATGTCGTTGCTCATGGTGGTTCCTCCCGTTTCCCCGAACGCTAGGCGGCAGCACGCCCCGGACTCCCAGGCCGCCGGGCCGATCGGGGCACAACCGGACCCCGGTCACACCGGTACCGTCGAAGCGTGATGGATCCTCGCGCCCTGGCCACCGAGCAGCTCCGACCCGGGGAGCGCCTGCTGTGGGCGGGGCAGAGCGACCCCGGACGGTTCTTCTCCGGGCGAGACGGGTTCCTCGTGCCCTTCAGCATCCTGTGGGGCGGCTTCGCGATCTTCTGGGAGGTCGGTGTCCTGACCACCGGAGCGCCCTGGTTCTTCGCCCTCTTCGGCAGCGTCTTCGTACTGGTCGGACTGCACCTGATCGTCGGCCGGTTCCTCGTGAAGCGCTACCGCAAGCGCACGGAGGCCTTCGCCGTGACCGACCGGCGGGCGTTCATCACGAACGGACGCAGCAGCCGCGAGACCGATGTCAGCCGGACCGACCGGAACATCACCTGGACCCGCGGGCGGACCCACTGCACGGTCGAGTGGGGCGACAGCTCCGGACGTGGAGTCTTCGGCGGCGGCGGGTTCGGCGGACCCAACCTCCAGCACATCTACGCCAACACCGGCCTGGACGGGTTCTTCGGTCCACGTCCGATGGCGTTCTACGACGTCGCCGACGGCGCGGCCCTGGTCCAGGCGCTCGATGACGCAGCCCGACGCTGACGCCTCCTGCCCCATCGACTCGGCGACACCCGAGCAGCGGGCCATCGTCGAGCAACACCTCCGCCCGAGCGAACAGCTCCTCTGGATCGGCGAGAGCGACCCGCAGCGGATGTTCGTCGACGCCGACCGGTGGCTGATCCCGTTCAACGCCTTCTTCCTCGTCGTGGTGACGACCTTCCTCGTGGGAGCGGCGCGATCGCAGGCGCACCCTCGGGTCCTGGTGCTGCTGTCCGCCCTCGTCCTGGTCGCCCTGCACCTCTCTGCTGGTCGATTCCTCGTGAAGCGCCACCGCAAGCGCACGGACGTCTACGCCGTGACGACGGAGCGGGCGCTCGTCACGAACGGACGGAGGACACGCGAGACCGATGCTCGCCGCACCGACTGGTACGTGGACCGGACGGCCGAGCACGTCACCGTGCAGTGGGACGACGTCAGCGACCTCGACACGCTCTTCCTGGGCGGAAGCGCGTCGGCACAGCAGTACGCCAACACGGGCCTCGATGGCATGCCCGGCATGCGGGAGGACTTCGCGATGTACGACGTCATCGACGGCGACGGGCTGGTCGCCGCACTCCACCGGACCTCCGGGCGCTGACCACGGCCGGGAGGCACGCCGCACCCCCGCAGGTCCGTTACGCTCGTCGGGCACTCGCCACCACCAGGAGGTCCCACCGTGACGATCGTCGCCGCCGCTGACGGCTCAGCCCTCGGCAACCCCGGCCCTGCCGGCTGGGCCTGGTACGTGGACGACGACCGCTGGGCTGCCGGCGGCTGGCCCCGCGGCACCAACAACCAGGGCGAGCTGACCGCTGTCCTGCAGCTCCTCAAGGCCACGAAGGACTCGGGCGAGCCGCTGCACATCCTCTGCGACAGCCAGTACGCCATCAAGGCCTGCACCGAGTGGCTCGCCGGGTGGAAGCGCAAGGGGTGGCGGAAGGCCGACGGCAAGCCGGTCCTCAACGTGGAGATCATCCAGGAGCTCGACGCCGAGCTGCAGGGCCGCAAGGTGACGTTCGAGTGGGTCCGCGGGCACATGGGCCACGAGATGAACGAGGCCGCCGACGTCCGTGCCCGTGGTGCGGCGACGGCGTACCAGAACCGCACCGAGGTGCCGACGGGCCCGGGCTGGCCGGGCGTCGACGTCCCGGAGCCGGCGGCGATCCCCGAGGTCGCCCCGCCCGCGACGCTCTTCTAGACCGCACGACGCACGCCAGACGACAGACAGCGAGGGCGGGACCGATCGGTCCCGCCCTCGCTGTCTGTCGCTCTGGACTCAGTAGGTGCCGTCGCGGCGGTCCTGCTGGGTGATCTGCTCGCCCGAGGCCGGGTCGACGCCGGAGCGCGTCGTGGTGGTGGTCCGGCGTCCGCCGAAGCCGACCGCCAGGCTGATGATGAGCAGGACGACGCCGGCGGCCATCAGGATGTAGCCGATGAGGCGCAGGTCGATGCCGGCGACCTGGTAGTCGACCGCGAACGCGACGATGGCGCCGATCACGATCAAGGCGATGCTGGAGCCGATTCGCATGGGGGGTTCCTTCCGTGGGCTGCGGCTGACCGTACCCGGTCGACTGCCCACGTGTTCCGGCCACGCACCGCGTGCGTTCCGCGGCGACCGGCCCGCTCGTCTCAGTCGACGTCGACCTCGGCCCACCCGTCGAAACGGCCGATCTCGGTGACACGGACCACGGCCTCCCCCGCGTCGTCCGAGGCGTCGAGGTCGATGGTCGCCGAGAACCCGAAGTCCTTGTCGCCCGCCGGATCGGCGAAGATCTGTCGCGCACGCCAGGTCCGACCCTGCTCGGAGAGCACGAGGTACTGCATCGACCGGGCCTCGGCGTCGATGCCGATCGTGTCGTGCTCGTCGTAGTACTCCTCGAGCACGGCGTCCCAGGCGTGCTGGTCGAAGCCGGCGGTGGCGTCGAGTTCGCCGAGGCCCTCGATGTCGTCCCGCGCGGCCAGCAGCACCCGCTGGAACAGGGCGTTGCGGACCAGGACCCGGAAGGCCCGGACGTTGCCGGTGAGTCGGGCGGGCTGCGGCGGCGCGATCTCGTCGTGTTCGGCCTCGGCGAGCGCGATGTCCCCGTTCATCAGCGCCTCCCACTCGTCGACGAGCGAGGAGTCGACCTGGCGCACGAGTTCCCCGAGCCACTCGATGATGTCGTCGAGCTCCTGGGTGCGGTGCTCGTCCGCGATGGTCTGTCGCATGGTGCGGTAGGCGTCCGAGAGGTACCGCAGGACCAGCCCTTCGGAGCGGGTGAGCTGGTAGAAGCGCACGTAGTCGCCGAAGGTCATCGCCCGCTCGTACATGTCGCGGACGACGGACTTCGGGGACAGCGAGAAGTCGAGCACCCAGGGCTGTTCGTCGGCGTAGCTCTCGTACGCGGCGGTGAGCAGTTCGTCGAGGGGCTTCGGCCAGGTGACCGCTTCGAGGAGCTCCATCCGCTCGTCGTACTCGATGCCCTCCTGCTTCATCCGGGCGACCGCCTCGCCACGTTCCTTGAACTGCTGCTGCGACAGGATCGCCCGCGGGTCGTCGAGGGTTGCCTCGACGATGGACACCATGTCGAGGGCGAAGGTCGGCGACTCGGGGTCGAGCAGTTCGAAGGCGGCGAGCGCGAACGGCGACAGCGGCTGGTTGAGCGCGAAGTTCGCCTGCAGGTCGACGGTGAGCCGGTAGGTGCCGTCGACCTTCTCGATCACCCGGGCGTTGATGAGGGTCCGAGCGATGGTCAGTGCTCGGCGGGCCATCGCGAGTTGTCGGGCGCGGGGTTCGTGGTTGTCGTAGACGAGCGAGCGGACGTCCTCGAAGGCGTCCCCACCGCGGGCGACGACGGACAGCACCATCGCGTGGGTGATCCGCATCCGGGACGCCATCGGCTCGGGCTCGGCGCCGATCAGCCGCTCGAAGGACGCCTGCCCCCAGGACACGAAGCCCTCGGGTGCCTTCTTCCGCTTGATCTTGTTCTTCTTCTTCGGGTCGTCCCCGGCCTTGGCGACGGCGCGGGCGTTCTCGATGTCGTGCTCGGGCGCTTCGGCGACGACGTCGCCCTCGGTGTCGTACCCGGCACGTCCGGCACGGCCGGCGATCTGGTGGAACTCGCGGGCCGAGAGCTGGCGCATCTTGGTGCCGTCGAACTTCGTCAGGCCGGTGAACAGCACGGCGCGGATCGGCACGTTGATGCCGACGCCCAGGGTGTCGGTGCCGCAGATGACGGGCAGCAGGCCGCGCTGGGCGAGCTGTTCGACCAGGCGTCGGTACTTCGGCAGCATGCCGGCGTGGTGGACGCCGATGCCCGCGCGGATCAGGCGTGACAGGGTCTGTCCGAACCCGGCGCTGAAGCGGAAGCCGGCGATGGCCTCGGCGATCTGGTCTCGGCGTTCGCGGGAGGCGACCTTGGCCGACATGAGCGCCTGGGCGCGTTCGAGGGCGGCGGCCTGGGCGAAGTGCACGATGTAGACGGGCGCCTTGCCCTCCTCCAGCAGGCGCTCGACGGTCTCCTGCACCGGGGTCATCACGTACTCGTACTCGAGCGGCACGGGGCGGGAGACGCCGGTGACCCGTGCGGTCGGGCGTCCGGTCCGGCGGGAGAGGTCGTCCGCGATGGTCGTGACGTCGCCGAGGGTGGCGGACATGAGCAGGAACTGTGCCCGTTCGAGCACGAGCAGCGGCACCTGCCAGGCCCAGCCACGATCGGCGTCGCCGTAGAAGTGGAACTCGTCCATCACCACGACGTCGACGTCGGCGTCGGGCCCCTGGCGTAGCGCCAGGTTCGCGAGGATCTCGGCGGTGCAGCAGACGATCGGGGCGTCGGCGTTCACCGCCGAGTCGCCCGTGACCATGCCGACGTTCTGGGCGCCGAACAGGTCGACGAGCTGGAAGAACTTCTCGGAGACCAGGGCCTTGATCGGCGCGGTGTAGTAGCTGCGCTTGCCCTCCGCGAGTGCGGCGAAGTGGGCGCCGGCCGCGACGAGCGACTTGCCGGTGCCGGTCGGGGTGCTCAGGACGACGTTGGCGCCGGACACCAGCTCGATGAGGGCTTCGTCCTGCGCCGGGTACAGCGGCCGTCCGCCGGACTCTGCCCAGTCGGCGAAGGCCTGGTAGACGGCGTCGGGGTCGACGACACCGCCGGGGGCCGCCGGCATCGCGGCGACGAGCGGAGCAGCAGTGGTGGCGTCGGTCATGTGCCCATCCTCCCAGCCCGGCCGTGGCCGACGGACGGGAGGCTCGACATCCGTGGACAGACCCCGCACCTTCCACAGATCCATACGGCCGCATAGACTTACCCCGTGCGCGAACTCGGCTTCCTCTCCTTCGTCCCGAACCACGGCGGTACCGACGGCGCCGCGAGCGCCCTGGAGGACGGACTCCGGCTCTTCCAGACCGCGGAGACCCTGGGCTACGGCACCGGCTGGGTCCGCGGCCGGCACTTCGAGCCGTTCCTCACGAGCCCGATGCCGTTCTTCGCCGCCGCCGCCCAGCGGACCAGCACCATCGGCTTCGGCACCGCCGTGCTCGGCATGCGCTACGAGGACCCGGTGCGCCTGGCCGAAGACGCCAGCACCGTCGACCTGCTCAGTGGTGGGCGCGTGCAGCTCGGCATCAGCACCGGCATCGCCGGCTACGGCCCGATCCTCGACCCGGTGTTCGGCGGCTCCGAGCGGTCCTTCCGCGACGAGGCCGAGGCCCGCGCCGCCCGACTGCTCGAGGTCCTGCACGGCGACGCCCTCGGGTCGGCGGGCAAGGGCTACGAGAGCATCCCCGCCGGTGCCGAACTCACCCTGCAGCCCCGGAGCCCCGGTCTGCTCGACCGTGTCTGGTGGGGCGGCGGCAGCATGGGCACCGCGGTCCGCACGGCCGAGAAGGGCCTGTTGCTGCACTGCTCGACCCTGAACACCGAGGACACCGGCGAGCCCTTCGCGGTGGCGCAGGCGGCTCAGATCGAGGCCTACCGCGAGCGGTTCGCCGAGCTGCACCCGGACCGGCAGGCGAAGGTCGCCGTCGGCCGCATCATCGTCCCGCTGCTCGACGACCACGACCGCGCCGTGCACGAGGAGTTCCTCACCGGGTACGCAGCCGGCATGGACGACGAGGGGCGGCCGCTCTCGGGCCCGCCGTTCCGCTTCAGCAAGGTGCTCTCGGGCGAGCCGGCCGCCATCGTCGACGCCCTGCGCGCCGACCCGGCAGTGGCCGCGACCGACGAGCTGGTCGTGACCCTGCCCGCCAACGGTGACGGCGCCTCCCACGAGCGGATCCTGCGGATCATCGCCGAGGAGATCGCCCCGTCGGTCCGCACCGCCTGAGCAAGCGAGCACGCACCCACTCGAACAAACGAGCGAGCGGTACGCACGCACGCGAACGAACAGCAGGGAACATCCGACGGGGCCCACGAGTCGGTGAGTCCCGTGGGCTCCCCCGCCGGACGACCATCGGCGTCCCTGATCCGAACGCGATGGTGCACTCATCGTTCCACCTGCGCACCTCTTTGTCACACCCGGAGGAAGACGGGTACCGGCTGCCACAGTGCGCATCCCGGGAACGAGGATGCGCCCCCGCACCAGGTGCGGGGGCGCATCGGAACGCATCAGGACCACCGGGGCGTCCTCGGCCGGATCAGGAGGCCGCGACACACACTCGGCAGTCCTTCTTCGATGCGTGCGCCGACGGTAACCAGCCGACTGGCGCACCGGCAAGCGTACCGACGTCGTCGGAGGTGGTGCGGAAAATGGACGGATGTACAGCCTCCTCAGGCGCTCCAGTCCGAGGGTCATGCCGGCAGCCGCCGCCCGGGAGGGCACTCCGCCCCCGGACGGTACAGTCGCGCCATGGCACGACGGGGTTCGTACGCGAAGGGCATCGCGAAGCGCGAGGAGATCCTCGCCGTCGCGCTCGACCGCGTCGCCACACAGGGGTTCCGGCGGACGAGCATCCGGGACATCGCGGCCGCCGTCGGTCTCACCCAGGCCGGCCTGCTGCACTACTTCGACTCGAAGGACGACCTCTGGGTCGCGGTGCTCCGACGCCGTGACGAGGAGGACCGCGCGTCCCAGTGGGACGCCCCCGACCTCGCGTCGCTCCTGGCGTCGGTCGTCCGGCACAACGCCGAGGTGCCGGGGCTGGTCCAGATGTTCGTGAACCTGTCGGCGGCGGCGGCGACCGATCCGGAACACCCGGCGCACGCGTACTTCCGCGAGCGCTACGAGTCGGGTCGCGCCCGCATGACTGCCGACTTCCACGCGATGCAGGCGGACGGCAGGCTCCGGAGCGACCTCGACCCTGCGGAACTCGCGAGCGTCCTCCTCGCCGTCGCGGACGGGCTGCAGATCCAGTGGCTCTACGACCCGAGCCGCGACATGGCGCAGCACGTCGAACTCGTCACCCGGCTCGCGATGGCCCGGGTCTCGGTCGGCTCCTGACCCGGCCGGGAGGCTCGCCCACCCTCCGGCGGGCAGGTACCGCCCGTACCTGGTTGCGTCCACCACCGGCAGGGCAGGATGGGCGTGACCCGACCCGGGGTCTCGACGACGAGGTGGAGTGACGCGATGACGCGTGTAGTGGTGACCGGTGGCAGCGGCAAGCTCGGACGGGCGGTCGTCCGCGACCTGGACGAGCACGGCTACGACGTCGTGCTCCTCGACCGGGTGGCCTCCCCGGACAAGCCGGAGCGGGTGCAGTTCGTCCGCACGGACCTGACGGACTACGGCCAGGTGCTCAACACGTTACTCGGGGTCGACGACCGCTACGACTCGGTCGACGCGGTGGTGCACCTCGCGGCCGTGCCCGCGCCGGGCCAGGTGCCGGACGTCGCGCTCATCACGAACAACGTGACCGCATCGATCAACGTGTTCCACGCTGCCCGCGCAGCCCGCATCCGGAACGTGGTGTGGGCGTCCAGTGAGACGCTCCTGGGGATCCCGATGGGCGAGCACCACCCGCCCTACCTGCCTGTCGACGAGGAGTTCGCGGTCCGGCCGCAGTCGTCGTACTCGCTCGGCAAGGCGGTGGAGGAGGAGATGGCGCGCCACTTCACCCGCTGGGACCCGCAGCTGAAGATGATCGGTCTGCGCTTCTCGAACGTGATGGACGAGACCGACTACCCGGCGTTCCCGTGGGACGCGTCGCCGGAGGCGAAGACCTTCAACCTGTGGTCGTACATCGACTCGCGGGACGGCGCCCAGGCCGTGCGCAAGGCGGTCGAGAGCGAGCTGACCGGGTTCGAGGCGTTCATCATCGCCAGCCCGGACACCGTGATGGAGACGCCGACGCTGGAGCTCGTCGAGCGGTTCCTGCCGGACGTCGAGCGCCGTGCCGAGATCGACGGCACGAGTTCCCTGCTGTCCTCGGACAAGGCCCGCGAGCTGCTCGGCTACGCCCCCGAGCACACCTGGCGCCCCTGACCCCCTCGCGGGCCCCTACGCGGGGAGGAGCAGGCCGTCGAGGACCAGGTCGCGGAGGCGCGGCAGCAGGTCCGCGGACAGCGCCCGGTCGTCGACGCCGGTGAGCTGGGCGATCGCGCCGACGATCTGCCCGACCGTGAGCTCGCCGTCGGCCGCGCCGACGAAGGCGGCCAGCGCGGTGTCGGCGTCGACCCGTCGGCCGAACCCGCCGCCCTGCACGAGCGTCATCACGGTGGGGTCGTCGTTGCCCGGCCAGTAGTGCCGTTCCTCGGTGACGTCACCGGCGACCCGGAGGTGCGCGGCGGTGAACGCGTCGTCGTCCCGTCCGGCGAGCCACGAGACGGCGTCGAGGGTGCGGGCGATGGTCGCGCCCAGGCCGGCCGGGTTGGCGCCGAGCACCTGCGGGAGGCGCTCGAAACGGCGGAGGGCGGAGGTGCCTCCCGACCGGACGACGACGTAGCCGAAGCCGACCCCGGTGACGTGGCGGTCGCGGAAGTCGTCGAGCCAGGCGTCGACCAGGTCGTCGAAGACGGGCGTGCCGGGCTTCGTGCCGCCGTCGCGGATCCACGTCTCGGCGTAGGCGGGCGGGTCCTCGCGTTCCCGTTCGACCACCCACACGTCCACGTCGGTGTCGGCGAACCAGGAGCGGACGCGCTCCAGGCCGTCGTCGCCCCACCGGTGTTCCCAGTTGCCGAGCAGCTGCGCGGTCCCGCCGGGCTCCAGGTGCTCGGCGAGACCGCGGAGGACCGTCTCGACGAGCGCGTCGCCGACCATCCCGCCGTCGCGGTACTCGTAGGCGGGGACACCCTCGCGCCGAGGGGTGATCACGAACGGCGGGTTCGAGACGATGCGGTCGAACCGCTCCCCCGCGACCGGCTCGAACAGTGAGCCGTGACGGAACTCGATGCCGTCGATGCCGTTCAGCTGCGCGTTGAACCGGGCGATGTCGAGCGCCCGTCGGGAGATGTCGGTGGCGACGACCTGGTCGGCGAAGCGTCGGGCGTGCATGGCCTGGATGCCGCAGCCGGTGCCGAGGTCGAGCACCCGCCGGACCGGCACGGGCAGCTGCAGGCCGCTCAGCGTGGTGGTGGCGCCGCCGATGCCCAGGACGTGCTCCTCGCTGATGGCGTGGCCGAGGGCGAGTTCACCGAGGTCGGAGACGATCCACCAGCTGCCGGCACCCAGGTCGTCGACGAACGCGTAGGGGCGGAGGTCGACCGCGGCGGCGACGGAGTCCCCGTCGATGCGGAGGACCCCGGCCGCGACCAGGGCCGGGACGCCGGCGGTCGGGAACGCGGCCTCGGCGTCGGCCCGCGGCACCGGCAGACCGAGCACGAAGAGCGTGGCGGTGGTGGACAGCGGGGTCGTCGGGCGGGCGGCGAGGGCTCGGCGGGCGGCGACTCGGACGCCACGGTGCAGGGCCGCGGCGGCCTCGGCGCCCCAGAGCGCGTCGACGCCCTCGACCGTGTACCCGGCGGTGGTCAGGTCTGCGGCGAGCGCCGAGGTGACGGCGGGCTCGGCGACGACGTCGGGCAGGCGGACCGCGCTCACGCCGGTGTCGCCGCTCACGCCAATGCCTCGGCGCGGACCAGGCCGGCGGGCACCTGCCAGTCGAGGACCAGGTCGAGCAGGCCCGGGAACCGCTGCTGGACCTCCTCGGTCCGGACTCGGCTGACGCGGGTCAGCCCCTCGAGGTGCTGCTCGAGCAGCCCGGCTTCGCGGAGCACCCGGAAGTGGTGCGTCAGCGTCGACTTCGGCCGGTCGATGCCGACCCAGCCGCAGGAGCGCTCCTCGCCGGCACCGTCGACCAGGTACCGGTGCAGGATCGACAGCCGGATCGGGTCGGACAGGGCATCCAGGACGACCGGCAGGTCCATCTCGGCCGGCGTCGGCTGCGGAAGAGGGGTGTGCTGCGGGAGTGGTGCGGCTCCGTCGGTGCGCTCGGGCATGCACGGACGGTACCACTCCGCACCGACTAGTACGACTTGCGTCGTACAGCGCGAGTACGGTACGAATGCAGTCGTACAACGAAAGGGACGGCCATGCAGTCACCACGTTCCGTCGCAGGGTTCTGGATCCTCGCGACGATGCTCCTCGTCTCGGTCGCCTCGTCGGCCGTGCCGTCGCCGATCTACCCGGTCTACGCGGCCGAGTGGCACCTCACCCCGCTGATGCTCACCGCGGTGTTCGCGATCTACGTCGCCGGGCTCCTCCTCAGCCTGCTCATCGCCGGTCGGCTGTCGGACCACGTCGGCCGGAAGCCCGTCCTGGTCGTCGGCGGCCTCGGCGTCGCCGTGTCACTCGGACTGTTCGCCGTCGCCGACGGGCTCGGCGCGCTCATCGTCGACCGCATCGTGCAGGGTGTCTCGGTCGGGCTGCTCATCGGTGCCCTCGGAGCGGCACTCATCGACAACTCGCTCGAGCGGCACCCCGCGCTCGCGGGTGTCCTCAACGGTGTCATCCCGCCGATCGCCCTCGCCACCGGTGCCCTGTCGAGCGGGGCACTGGTCGAGTGGGGTCCCGCGCCGGAGCAGCTCGTCTACCTGCTGTTCGGCACGCTCCTCGTGCTGCTCGTCGTCGCGCTCGTGGTCGTCCCCGAGCAGGTCGTCCGTCGACCCGGGGCGCTGCGGTCGCTCCGTCCGACGGTGTCGGTGCCACGGGCCTCCCGGCGGCTGTTCCGCAGCGTCGCCGGGTCGCTCGTGTCCAGCTGGGCGCTCGGCGGACTGTTCCTGTCACTCGTGCCCTCCACCCTCGGCGCGGTCTTCGGCATCCACAACCACTTCGCCGCCGGCGCCCTGATCGCCGTCGTCACCGGCGTCGGCGCCCTGACCGGCCTGGCGATCCAGCGGGTCGACACCCGCAAGGCGGTCCTGCTCGGCCTCGTCGCGCTCGTCCTCGGGCCGATCGTCACCGTCACCTTCGTGGTCATGCCGTCGCTGCCCGGACTGGTCGTCGGCAGCGCGATCGCCGGTGTCGGCTTCGGCGCGGGCTTCCAGGCGCCGCTCCGGATGCTCCTCGCCACCGCGGCACCCACCCACCGCGCCGGACTGCTGTCGACGATCTACGTGGTCAGCTACCTGGCCTTCGGCGTGCCGAGCGTCATCGGCGGGTTCCTCGAGCCGTCACTCGGCCTGGTGCCGGTGCTCGCCGGCTACGGCGCGTTCATCGTCCTCGCGGCGCTCGTCGCCCTCGTCCTGCAGGTCACGTCGAAGGACGCGACCGAGGTGGAAGAGGCCGCGTCCGACGAGGTCGAACGCACCGCGACCGGATCGATCCGCACGGTCTGACGCGCAGCGAGCGGCGAGCAGACTGCGGGCGGCTACGAGCGACCGGTCCGCCGGTCAGTGCCCTGTCCGTGCAGTCAGTGCCCTGTCCAGCCGGTCAGTGCCCGGTCCGTGCGGTCAGTGCCCCGTCCGCGCTGTCTGGCCGCGCGGGCGCTGCACCCCGACGTTCCGGTGGGCCTCGGCGTGCGCGGCATCGACGTCTGCCTTGCCCTTGTCCGCGGCAGCCCGCATCCGCTTCGACGGCGCGTGGTGCTTCGCCCAGTCCCAGAACCGGTGCAGCTTCGCGCGGAGCCAGGTGATGATGCGGTGGAAGAAGTGGAACTCGCTCGCCAGGACCGTCAGACCGACGAACACGACGAGCCAGCCCGGACCGGGCAGCGGCACGAGGATCAGCCCGATCACGACGATGAGACCGCCGACGATCCCGACCAGGACCTTGTAGAAGAGGTGCACGTGCGGTCGGGCGTGGATCCACGTGCGCAGGTCACGGAACCACTGGAAGCGCTGCCGACCGGATGACGCGTCGGCAGCGGCACTCCGGGGAGGCTCAGTCGGGTCGCCGTGCATGTCCGCACGCTAAGGCGCGCGGCTGGGAAACCGCGGCGGAACAGGTCGGAGCAGGGTGGGGACCGCGCATCGCGACGTGCGTGCCGGGGTCTGCCGCGCCTCCCGTCCGGCCGGGAGGCCCGTCACGCGTGCGCGACGCACGTCGCCGCCCACGGGACCGCGGCCAGGCGCGCCTCCGGGATCGGCTCCCCACCCACCGCGCAGCGGCCGTAGGTCCCCGCGTCGAGCCGCCCGAGGGCCGCGTCGACCTGCTCGACGCGGCGGCGGGCGTCGTCCCGCACGGCACCGAGCGAGCCGCGTTCCCAGGCCAGGGTCGAGCCCTCCGGGTCGTGCTCGTCGTCGGTGTTCGCGCCGTCCCGCGCATCACTGACGTCCAGCATGCTGCGCTCGACGTCGACCAGCAGCTTCGTCGCACGGGTCCGTTCGGTCAGCAGGGTGGTCCGCGGATCGAAGTCCATGTCCTCGACCGTAGTCCGCCGGAATGCCCGCCCAGCCGGATGCGTTCGCATGCACATGACGAAGATCGGGTTCCTCTCCTTCGGGCACTGGCGTGACGTGCCCGGCTCCCGGGTGCGCAGCGCGCGCGAGTCCCTCGTGCAGGCGATCGACCTCGCCGTCGCGGCCGAAGAAGTCGGCGTCGACGGCGCGTACTTCCGCGTGCACCACTTCGCACCGCAGCAGGCCGCGCCGTTCCCGCTGCTGTCCGCGATCGCCGCCCGGACCAGCCGCATCGAGATCGGTACGGGCGTGATCGACATGCGCTACGAGAACCCGCTGTACATGGCGGAGGAGGCCGCGGCCACCGACCTCATCTCCGGCGGCCGACTGCAGCTCGGCGTGAGCCGGGGATCACCCGAGACCGCCCTCGCCGGCTACCGCTCGTTCGGCTACGTGCCCGAGTCCGACGACGAGAACGGCGCCGACCTGGCCCGGGACCACACCGCGGTCTTCCGGCGGGCGATCGCCGGCGAGCCGATGGCGAACGCGAACCCGCAGATGACCGGCGCGGTCGGCTCGCTGGCGATCACGCCGCAGTCCGACACCCTGTCCGAGCGCATCTGGTGGGGTGCCGGCACCCGGGCCACCGCGGAGTGGACGGCTGAGCAGGGCATGAACCTGATGTCGTCGACCCTGCTCACCGAGGACACCGGCGTGCCCTTCGACCAGCTGCAGGCGGAGCAGATCGAGCGCTTCCGCTCCACCTGGCGCGAGATGGGCTGGGAGCGCGAGCCCCGGGTGAGCGTGAGCCGCAGCATCATCCCGATCATCGACGACGAGTCGCGCCACTACTTCGGCGTTCGTGCGCAGGTCGAGGGCCAGGACCAGGTCGGACACCTCGACGGTGGTCTCGCCCGGTTCGGTCGGTCGTACATCGGCGAGCCGGAACAGCTCGTCGCGGAACTCGCCGCCGACCAGGCGGTCCGCGATGCCGACACCGTCCTGGTGACCGTGCCGAACCAGCTCGGCGTGGACTTCAACGCCCGGCTGCTCGCCGCCGTGAAGGACGTCTTCACCGAGGTGGACGCCGCTCCCGCAGCGGTCTGAGGTGGGGACCGGGCCGACCGGTCCCCCCTTCTGCCGACACCCGCTCTGGGGCAGCGGGGCGGGAAGGGTGCCGGGTACCGTCGGAACGCACTGACGGCCCCCGCACACACCAGGAGTTCCCCGTGACGCTGCCGGCCGCCGGCTGGTTCCCGGACCCACAGGACACCGCGCGACTGCGGTGGTGGGACGGTCACGCCTGGGGTGAGGCGACCCGGGTGCTCCCCCGCGAGGCACCGGACCCCGTCGTCCCCGTCCTCGCCGCGATGCCGGCCGGGCCGGCGTTCTCCGTCGAGGCGTCCGCCCGTGTCGTCGAGGCCCACTCCTGGGCGTACGGCAGCAGCGACCGACGGGTCTGCGTGTTCGCGGTGCTGGCCGTCGTGGCCGCGATCGTGTCCCTCGTCGTGAACCCCTGGGGGCTCGCCAGTCTGTTCGGCATCGCCGCGGGCCTGGTCGCCCTGGTCCGTCCGGGCGCCACCGGTCCCTGGCGGGTCGTCGGGCAGAGCATCGGGGCGTCCGCGCTCGTGCTCGCCGTCGCGACCGGGGTCGTCGTCGCGAACGGGCACCTGCACCTGTTCTGAGTCGCGCACCCGTCCGGCCGTCAGGCGTCGGTCAGTCGTCCGACGGCCGCCGACGCTGCTGCTTCGTGGCGGACCGCTGCTGCTTGCCCGCCAGGCGTCGGCGCTGTGAACCCCGTGTCGGCCGGGTCGCCCGCCGTGCCGGGGCCGGCGGGGCGAGCGCTTCCCGCAGGAGCTCGCGGAGCGCGTCGAGAGCAGCCTCACGGTTGCGCAGCTGGGACCGCCGCGCGGACACCGTCACGGTGATCGTCCCGGCAGCCGTCCGCCGACCGGTCCGCTCGAGGATCCGCGTCCGCTGCGCCTCGGTCACCGCCGAAGACCCCGCGACGTCCCAGGTCAGCTGGACACGACTGTCCGAGGTGTTGACGTGCTGGCCCCCGGCGCCGGACGACCGCGAGAACCGCCACTGCAGTTCCGACTCGGGGATCGTCAGCCCCGGCCCCACCTCGAGGTCCATGCGCCAAGGTTGCCACGGTCCGGGCGCCGCGGCCCCCCGCTCCGCCTACCGCCGCGCCCGCGGGTGTGCCGTCTGGTACACGTCCCGCAGCATGTCCGCCGTCACCAGCGTGTAGATCTGCGTCGTCGCCACACTGGCGTGCCCGAGCAGCTCCTGCACCACCCGGACGTCCGCGCCGCCCTCGAGCAGGTGTGTGGCGAACGAGTGCCGGAAGGTGTGCGGCGACACGTGTGCCGCCAGTTCGGCCCGCTCCGCCGCCGCCTGGATGACGAGCCAGGCGCTCTGCCGCGACAACCGGGCTCCGCGGGCACCGAGGAACAGCGCCGGCGTCGCGGACCCCCGGACGGCGAACACCGGCCGTGCCCGCACCAGGTACGCGTCGACCGCAGCCCGGGCGTAGCTGCCGAGCGGCACGATCCGCTGCTTGTTCCCCTTGCCGGTGACCCGCACCACGGAGACGTCGGTGTCCTCGTCCGACACCTCGTCGACGTCGGCGAGGGTCGTCACGTCGTCGACGGAGAGACCCACCGCTTCCGAGATCCGGGCACCGGTCGCGTAGAGCAGTTCCAGGAGCGCCCGGTCCCGGAGCTGCACCGGGTCGTCGCCCACGACGGAGCCGATCAGCCGCTCCATGTCGTGCACGGAGATCGCCTTCGGCAGCCGCATCGGGGCCTTCGGCGGGCGGACCGACGCACCCGGGTCGAGCGGCAGCCAGCCCTCCCCCGCGGCGAACGCCGAGAACGAGCGCACCGAGCTGAGCATCCGCGCGACCGACCTCGGCGCCAGCGGCCCCTCCGGACGGGTGGTGAGGTACTGCACGAACCCGGCGAGGTCCGCGCGCGCCAGACGTCCGACGTCCTCGAGCACCCCGGCCCCGCCGGCACGGTCTGCGCCGCTGGAGTCGACGACCGGCTGCGTGCCGATCCACTCGCCGAACATCGCGAGGTCGCGCCGGTACGCCGAGAGGGTGTGCGGCGACAGCCCCCGCTCGATGGCGATGTGCCGCAGGTGGTCCTGCACGGCACGCTCGAACGGCATCACCCGACGAGGCTACCGGGGGGACGAGACCGCCGGAGGCGGACCTGCCGAGCCCGCTAGCGGCGCTCGGCGGCCTCCACCGCGAGCGTCGCCACGATGAGCGCCGAGTTGTGCAGTCGTCCCTCGAGGATCCCGGCCACGAGTTCGGCGCGGGGCACCCAGCGGATCACGATGTCGGCCTCCTCGGCCTCCCGCTCGAACGCCGACGAGGTCGCCCGCACCCCGGTCGCCCGGAACACCTCGATGAACTCGTTGCTGCCGCCCGAGGACGTGTTGTAGCGGACCAGGTGCTCCCAGTGGTCGGCCTCGACGTCGGCCTCCTCGGCGAGCTCGCGCTTCGCGGCGGTCAGGTGGTCCTCGCCCTGGTGGTCGAGCAGCCCGGCCGGCAGCTCCCAGTCGCGCACCTGCACCGGGTGACGGTACTGCTGGATGACCAGGACACGGCCGTCCTCGTCCTCCGCGAACACCGCGACGGCGCCGGTGTGGTCGATGTACTCGCGGACCATGTCCTTGCCGTTGTAGTCGACGGTGTCGCGGGTGATGTCCCAGACCGCACCCTCGAACACCCGCTCGGAGGCGGTCACGTCGAAGGAGGCGGGTTCGTCGGCGATCGGTGCGTCAGTCACCTCGCCATCCTGCCCCACCGTCGACGACGAGCGTCCAGCCCGGCGGACGACGGACGGGAGGCTCCCCACCTGCTGGTGGGGAGC
>NZ_JARUXD010000049.1:0-26032 GCF_030433875.1 Curtobacterium sp. PsM8
GGGGGGGGGGCCGTCCGCACCAACCGGCGGCCGCCCCCCCCGCCGCGCCCCCGGGGGCGGGCGCCCCCCTGCGGGCCGGGCGCCCCCCGTCCGTCAGGCGTCCGTCCGGCGGTCGGCTTGAAGCCGCGGTCGTGGCCGCGAGTACCGTCGCGAGCATGACGAAGCAGTGGGTGGCACCGCGTCCCGGCGGCAGTGACGTGTTCGAACTGGTCGACGTCGAGGTGCCGGTTCCCGGCCCCGGTGAGGTGACGGTCCGTGTCCGCGCCGCCGGCATGAACCCCGCCGACGCGAAGCACACACAGCGAGGCGACCCCGCCGACTTCCCGGTGCCGATCGGGTACGAGGTCGCCGGCGTCGTCAGCGCCGTCGGACCCGACACGACGATCGCCTCCGGGTCGGTCGCCGTCGGGGACGAGGTCCTGGCGTTCCGCGTCCGTGGCGGCTGGACGGAGGAGATCACGCTGCCCGCCGCGGACGTGTTCGCCAAGCCCGCGTCGCTCGGGTTCGCAGAGGCGGCGAACCTGCTCCTGGCGGGCACCACAGCAGCGGACCTCCTCCGCGTCACGGCGGTGCAGGCGGGCGACACCGTCCTCGTGCACGGAGCCTCCGGAGCTGTCGGCGTCAGCCTGCTCCAGCAGATCCGCACACTCGGTGCGCACGCGATCGGCACCGCCTCCGAGGGCAACGCCGACACCGTCCGCGGCTTCGGCGGCACGTGGGTCGCCTACGGGGACGGCCTGGAGGCGCGGGTCCGTGACCTCGCCGCCTCCGGAGTCGACGTGGCCCTGGACTGCGTCGGGTCCGACGAGGCCGTCGACGTCTCGTTGGCCCTGGTGGCGGACCGGCGCCGCATCGCGACCATCGCGGCGTTCGGGCGGGCGGAGGACGCCGGCATCACCGCGATCGGCGGTGCGCAGCCGGACAGCGCCGCGTTCCGGGACTCGGTGCGCGCGCGACTCATCGACCTGGCGGGACGTGGCGAGCTCGTCGTGCCGGTGGCCCGGACGTTCCCGCTGACCGAGGCTCGGGCGGCCCTCGAGGTGCTCGAGTCGGGGCACCCGGGCGGGAAGATCGCACTCCTGCCCTGACCGCTCCGGCGTCGCGCTGCCGCGGCGCTGCTGTCGCGGCGGCGTCGGTGCTGGCACACTGGGTCCCAGCGCGCGGGGTCAGCGTGCGGGGGAGCAGGACGGTCGGGGCACGTGTCCCGGCCGCCGGGGCCGCCGCCGAGGTCACCGTGGGCACACCGACCCTGCACCCCGGAAGGAACCGCCGTGAGCGACCAGTACCCCCAGGACCCGTACGCCAAGCGGCCGGGTGACGAGCCCGACCCGGCGCAGGGGGCGCCGTCCGGCCAGCAGCCGCCGGCGCAGTCGCCGTACGGGCAGCCGCAGTCGCCCTACGGTCAGCAGCCGCCGGCCCAGCAGCCGCCGGCGCAGTCGCCGTACGGTCAGCAGCCGCCCGCGCAGTCGCCGTACGGTCAGCCGCAGTCGCCCTACGGTCAGCAGCCGCCGGCGCAGTCGCCGTACAGCCAGCCCGGCCAGTCCGGACAGTACGGCGGCCAGCCGGGTCAGTACGGGCAGCAGTCGCCGTACGGGCAGCCGAGTCATCCCGGGCAGCCGGGGCACCCGGGTCAGTACGGACAGCAGCCGGGGCAGTTCGCCCAGCCGGGGTCCTACGGGCAGCAGGCCGCGACGCAGGGCGAACCGCCGCTCTGGGCACCCTGGTACGGCATCCCGTTCCCGAAGGCCTTCACGCGCTTCTGGAAGAAGTACGTGCGCTTCGACGGCCGCGCCAGCCGCAGCGAGTTCTGGTTCTGGGCGCTCTGGTGGGCCATCGGCAACTTCGCCACCAGCATCATCGACACCGTCATCGGCGGCGGTGCCAGCGGCGACTCGAACGTGGTCGGCGGCCTCTGGGCACTCGCGACGTTCGTCGGCTTCATCGCGCTCACCGTGCGACGCCTGCACGACGTGAACTTCTCGGGCCTGCTGGCCCTGCTGTTCATCATCCCGCCGATCGGTGCCCTCTTCGCCATCGTCATCGGTTGCATCCCATCCGTCCGCGAGGGCGCCCGCTTCGACCAGCCCGAGCGCGGCTGACCCGGCGGCGCTGCACGGACCGCTCCGGCCCGCGCGACCCCACTACCTGCGACGGCCCCACCATGCGGTGGGGCCGTCGTTCGCTTCCGGGAGTGGCCCCTCGGTCGGGGGTGGTCACGGTCGTCCAGGGGGACGGGGTTACTGGTTGACTCGGAGCCCAGTACCACTCGACACCAGGGAGACACCGTGAGCGACAACCCGCAGCAGCCGTACGGCACGCCCGACGGCCAGCAGCCGCACGGGCAGCAGAACCCGTACGGACAGCCCGACCAGTACGGCCAGCAGCAGTACGGTCAGCAGCAGTACGGCCAGCAGCCGTACGGCCAGCCGCAGGGCTACGGTCAGGGCGTCCAGACCGGCCCGAACGGTGAACCGCCGCTGTGGGCCCCGTGGTACGGCATCTCGCTCCCGAACGCGGCCAAGCGCTTCTTCAAGAAGTACGCCCGGTTCGACGGCCGTGCCAGCCGCAGCGAGTTCTGGTGGTGGTACCTGGTCAGCACCGTCGTCTACGCGGTGCTCTGGACCCTGGTCGGCATCGGGTTCGCCCAGTCCGAGCGGCAGACCGTCAGCACGGGGTACAGCTACACGTCCGTGATGACGTCGCCGTCGCCGCTCTACCTCATCGCGTACTCGTTGGTCGGACTGCTGTCGCTCGCGATCCTGGTGCCGTCCTTGGCGCTGGCATGGCGACGCCTGCACGACGGGAACTTCGCCGGGCCGTTCTACCTGCTCGTCCTCATCCCGGTCGTCGGCCCGATCATCGTGCTCGTGCTGTTCCTCATGCCCTCGAAGCCCGAGGGTCAGCGCTTCGACCGCCCCGAGCGCGGCTGACGCACCGCACCACGACGAAGCCCTCCTGCCCCGGTCGGGGAGGAGGGCTTCGTCGTGAGCGGAACGGAAGGCTCGGCTCAGACCACGCGGACGCGGGCCAGGGAGCCGTCGACAACCAGGTCGCGGACGGTCGACGTCGGGTTCGCGATCTCGAAGCGGAGCGCCCCACCCGGCTGGTCGAACCAGGGGCGGACGAACCGGACGGTGACGAGGAACGGGCGCTCGACCACGTACCGGTGCACCTCGGGCGATGCAGCGGTGTGCGGCGGCAGCGACCGGGCGGGCAGCGGCGTCTCGAGCGGGTGCAGGAGGTAGCCGTCCGGTCCGCCGATGCGGTCCACGGGCACGCCGGCGGGGATCTGGATCGTCAGACCGGCGTCCCCGGTCGAGGCGACCTGCTGGGCCAGCTGCGGGTAGGTCGACGCCGACCGGTCGCGCATCTGGTCGAGGTCGCTGCGACGGATGTCGCGTGCGTCCGGGAACGGCCGGTTGAGGAAGCGTCGGAGCATCTCGACGGCGTCGGACTCGTTGCCGGCCGTGGCCAGGCGACGGGCCGTGCCGTAGTCGACGACCTCCAGCGCGAAGGAGCCGGCGTCGGCCGGGATGATGCGCAGCGCACCCTCCACCGGCGGCTCGTGGAGCGTCTCACCGGGGAGCTGCACGTACCGGACCGTGTAGCCGAGCTGATCCAGGATGGGGCGGGTGTCCGCGAACGTCATGAGCGGGAGCCTAGCGCGCCCGCCCATGACGTTCCTGTCGGCATCGGCGTGCTACGCCCGGCCGCGCATGACGGCCTGCTTGACCTCGGAGATCGCCTTCGTCACCTGGATGCCGCGCGGGCAGGCGTCGGTGCAGTTGAAGGTCGTGCGGCAGCGCCAGACGCCCTCCTTGTCGTTGAGGATGTCCAGGCGCACGTCGGCCGCGTCGTCGCGGGAGTCGAAGATGAACCGGTGCGCGTTGACGATCGCCGCCGGGCCGAAGTACTGCCCGTCCGTCCAGAACACCGGGCACGACGAGGTGCACGCGGCGCAGAGGATGCACTTGGTGGTGTCGTCGAAGCGTGCACGGTCGGCCACCGACTGGATGCGCTCCTTGCCCTTCTCCGGCGCCGACTTCGGCTGCAGGAACGGCTGGACCTCGCGGAACGACTTGAAGAACGGCTCCATGTCGACGATCAGGTCCTTCTCGAGCGGCAGGCCCTTGATCGCCTCGACGTAGATCGGCTTCGAGATGTCGAGGTCCTTGATCAGCGTCTTGCACGCCAGGCGGTTGCGGCCGTTGATGCGCATCGCATCGGAGCCGCAGACACCGTGCGCGCACGAGCGGCGGAAGGTCAGGGACCCGTCCTGCTCCCACTTGATCTTGTGCAGCGCGTCGAGGATGCGGTCCGTCGGCAGCATCATCACGTCGAAGTCCTGCCAGCGCGGCTCGTCGTCCACGTCCGGGTCGAACCGGCGGACGATCAGCGTGACGGAGAACGATCCGGGAGGGGCGTCCTGCACGGTGTCGGTGCGGGGTGCCTCGGAGACCAGGGTGTCGGTCATCTCAGTACTTCCTCTCCATCGGCTGGTACCGGGTGATCACGACCGGCTTCCAGTCGAGCGTGATGTGGTCGTCGGCGAGGGACGAGTGCGGATCGCCCGTCAGGTACGCCATGGTGTGCTGCATGTAGTTCTCGTCGTCGCGCTTCGGGTAGTCGTCGCGCATGTGCCCGCCGCGGGACTCCTTGCGGTTCCGGGCGGAGTAGACGACGACCTCGGCCAGGTCGAGCAGGAAGCCGAGCTCGACCGCCTCGAGCAGGTCGGTGTTGAACCGCTTGCCCTTGTCCTGCACCGACACCTGCATGAAGCGGTTGCGGAGCGTGTGGATGGTCTCGGTCACGCGGGCGAGCGACTCGTCGGTGCGGAACACCTGCGCGTTCTTGTCCATCTCCTCCTGCAGCTCCTTGCGGAGCACGGCGACCCGTTCGGTGCCGGTGGAGGCCCGGAGCTGCTCGAGCATGCCGCGCACGTTCGCCGCGGGGTCCTCGGGCAGCGGCAGGAACTCCGCTGTCTGCACGTACTCGGCGGCGTTGTTGCCCGAGCGCTTGCCGAACACGTTGATGTCGAGCAGCGAGTTCGTACCGAGGCGGTTCGAGCCGTGCACCGAGACGCAGGCGCACTCGCCGGCGGCGTAGAGGCCCGGGACGACGGTGTCGTTGTCGGAGAGGACCTCGGCCTTGACGTTGGTCGGGATGCCACCCATGGCGTAGTGGGCGGTCGGCATCACCGGCACCGGTTCGACCACCGGGTCGACCCCGAGGTACGTGCGGGCGAACTCGGTGATGTCCGGCAGCTTGGTCTCGAGCACCTCGGCGCCGAGGTGCGTGCAGTCGAGCAGCACGTAGTCCTTGTTCGGCCCGGCACCACGACCCTCGGCGACCTCCTGCACCATGCAGCGGGCGACGATGTCGCGCGGAGCGAGGTCCTTGATGGTCGGGGCGTAGCGCTCCATGAAGCGCTCACCCGAGGCGTTGCGGAGGATCGCACCTTCACCACGGGCACCCTCGGTCAGCAGGATCCCGAGGCCCGCGAGCCCGGTCGGGTGGAACTGGAAGAACTCCATGTCCTCGAGCGGCAGGCCGGTGCGCCAGACGATGCCGACGCCGTCGCCGGTCAGGGTGTGTGCGTTCGAGGTCGTCTTGTACATCTTGCCGAAGCCACCGGTCGCGAAGACCATCGCCTTGGCGTGGAACACGTGCAGCTCGCCGGTGGAGAGCTCGAACGCGACGACGCCGGCTGGCTGCTTGCGGGTGACGCCGTCGTCGCCCACCACGTCGACCATGATGAGGTCGAGCGCGTAGAACTCGTTGAAGAAGTTCACGCCGAGCTTCACGCAGTTCTGGAACAGCGTCTGCAGGATCATGTGCCCGGTGCGGTCCGCCGCGTAGCACGCTCGGCGGACCGGGGCCTTGCCGTGGTCACGGGTGTGGCCGCCGAAGCGTCGCTGGTCGATCTTGCCCTCGGGCGTGCGGTTGAACGGCAGGCCCATGTTCTCGAGGTCGATGACCGCGTCGATGGCCTCCTTCGCCAGGATCTCGGCGGCGTCCTGGTCGACCAGGTAGTCGCCGCCCTTGATCGTGTCGAAGGTGTGCCACTCCCACGAGTCCTCTTCGACGTTCGCGAGCGCGGCCGCCATGCCGCCCTGCGCCGCACCGGTGTGGGAGCGGGTCGGGTACAGCTTCGAGATGACGGCGGTCTTCGCCTTCGGGCCGGCTTCGATGGCGGCCCGCATACCGGCGCCTCCTGCGCCGATGATGACGATGTCGAACTGGTGGTGGTGCACGGTGATGTCGGTCACTGGGGTCTTTCGATCAGGAGGCGGAGCGAGCGAGAGCGTGTCGCCAGCGCGGGATGACGCGGACGGCGGCTACTGCGCCGGGCAGAACGAGGGCAGGTCCGCGGCGGCAGCGCCGGCGGGGCACGGGTCGAACGTCCAGCACACGAGCGTGCCGAGGACGATCAGCAGGACGCACGCGGCGAGCACGGCGACGAGCAGGGTCTTCCGGACGCCGGGCTTCGCGACGTAGTCGTTGATGATCGTCCGCATGCCGTTCGAGCCGTGGATCAGCGCGAGCCAGAGCATCAGCGTGTCCCAGATCTGCCAGAACGGGCTCGCCCACTTGCCGGCGACGAAGGCGAAGTCGATCTGCTTGACGCCTTCGCCGGCGACCATGTTGACGAACAGGTGGCCGAAGATGAGGACGACGAGCAGGACGCCCGACGCCCGCATGTAGATCCAGCCCCACTTCTCCCAGTTGGTGGTGCGGCGGGCAGCGTCGGCGCTGCGGGGCGGGGCGATGGTCTCGGTGGTCATGACAGCCCTCGGTTCAGTTGAAGTCGGCGACGAGGTTCATGAGCTGGCGCGGCAGGAAGCCCGCGATCGCCACTGCCCAGAGCACGAGGACGACCCAGAACATGGCCCGCTGGTACTTCGGCCCCTTCGACCAGAAGTCGATGAGGATGATCCGCAGCCCGTTGAACGCGTGGAACACGATGGCGGCGACCAGGGCGATCTCGCCGAGGTTCATCAGCGGCGTCTTGTACGTGCCGATCACGGCGTTGTAGGCCTCGGGCGAGAGCCGGACGAGTGCCGTGTCGAGGATGTGCACGAGCAGGAAGAAGTAGATCGCGACACCGGTGATCCGGTGCAGCACCCACGACCACATCCCGACCGAGCCGCGGTACAGCGTGCCCTGCGGCGCGCGCGTCCGAGGTGCGTCGATCGACGTCCCGTCGATGGTCACCTGCGGGGTGGCTGTCGCCGTCCCGCCTGCGGTCTGCTCGGCCATGAGCTCGCCTTCCCGTAGGTCTGGCGCACCGATCGGCGCGCCGTTGCCGTCGTGTTCGTGTGGAACGACACCATCCTACGTCCGAGCACCGACCTTCTCGTGCCACCCGGTGCGGGCGGCGCGGGTCGCGGCCGGCGGAGCGCCGATCGTCCGCGCCGTCTCGTGGTGCGCGAGCAGCTCGTCGCCCACCGACTCCCACGTCGTGCCCTCGACCCGGAGCCGCCCCGCCGAACCCATCCGCTCGGCCAGTGAACGGTCCGCGTGCAGCCGCGCCACCGCCGCACGGAGGGCCAGCGGTGCTTCCGGGTCGTACAGCTCGCCGTCGAGACCCGGGGACACCAGGTCGAGCGGTCCGCCGGAGGCCGGGGCCACCACCGGCAGGCCCGTCGCGTGCGCCTCCTGCAGGGTCTGCCCGAAGGTCTCGGCGGCCCCGGTGTGCACGAACACGTCGAGCATCGCGTAGGCATCGGCCAACGCGTCGCCGCGCAGCGGGCCGGTGAAGGTGACGTCCAGGTGGCGCAAGCGCCGTTCCAGCAATGCCCGGGAGGGTCCTCCTCCGGCGACCACGACCCGGATGCCCGGCATGCCGCCGAGTTCCGCGAGCCGTTCGACCTCCTTCTCCGGTGCCAGCCGGCCCACGTAGCCGACGATGGTCTCGCCGCGCGGAGCGATGCGCCGTCGCAGGGCCCGCACGTGGGACGAGGAGCGACGGTCCGGGTGGAAGAGGGTCGTGTCGACGCCGCGGCCCCACCGGGCCACCCGCGGGACGCCCTCCTCGGCGAGCATCGCGGCCGTCGCCGACGACGGTGCCAGCGTCAGCGACGCTCCCGCGTGGATGCGCCCGAGGACCCGGCGGACGAGCGGAGCCGCCGCGGACAGGCCGTTGCGGCGTGCGAACCCGGCCACGTCGGTCTGGAAGACGGCGACGGAGGGTATGCCGAGCCTCCCGGCTGCCGTGATCGCGCGCCCACCCAACAGGAAGGGGCTGGCGGCGTGCAGCACGTCGGCCCCGGAGGCGGCGAGGATCGTGTCGAGGACCGGGTGCGGGAGCGCCACCGGGAACTGCCGGTACGCGACCGCCGGGATCCGGTGCACGTCGAAGCCGTGGTGCCGCTCCTGCTCGGAACGCGAGCGCCAGGCGGCGAGGCCCGGCGTGTCCGGGGCGATGACGACGGCCTGGTGTCCGCGGCGCCGCAGGTGCTCGAGCACCGCGAGGACGCTCGTGGTGACGCCGTTGAGGGTGGGCAGGAAGCTCTCGGTCACGACGGCGACGGTCCGGGGGGACTCGGTGCCTCGCTCCATGCTGCTGCGTGCGTTCATGGCACGGCCCATGCTCACGCCGACGCGTGGACGACCGGGGGGCACGACGTGAACGCGGTACGCGCGAGGGGTGAACAGACCGTGCGCGGATCCCGGTGCCGTCCACGACACGTCCAGACGACGTGCAGCCGCTGCACGGGGGCGCCGGTACGGTGGGCGCGTGACGGACGCACTCGACGACTTCTACGCGATCATCCCGGCCGGCGGCATCGGATCGCGCCTCTGGCCGCTCTCGCGCGCCGACGCCCCGAAGTTCCTGCACGACCTGACCGGCTCGGGCTCGTCGCTGCTCCGGCAGACCTGGGACCGACTCGAGCCGCTCGCCGGCCCCGACCGCATCATGGTGGTCACCGGCCGGGCGCACCGCATCGCCGTCGAGTCCCAGCTGCCCGGGGTCGAGGACCACAACGTCGTGCTCGAGAGCGAGCCCAAGGACTCCACGGCGGCGATCGGCCTCGCCGCGGCGATCCTGCACCGCCGCGAGCCCGACGTCGTCATCGGCTCGTTCGCCGCCGACCACGTCATCGGCGACGCCCGCGGCTTCCGCCGGTCCGTCCGCGAAGCCGTCGTCGCCGCCCGCGCCGGCTACATCACGACCATCGGCATCACACCGAACGAGCCCGCCATCGGCTTCGGGTACATCCACGCCGCCGACGAGGCGCTCGGGGTCGACGGCGCGACCACCGCGCACGCCGTCCGGTCCTTCGTCGAGAAGCCCGACCTGCGGACCGCGAAGAAGTACGTCGCCGACGGCTCGTACCTCTGGAACGCCGGTATGTTCATCAGCCGCGCCGACGTGCTCCTCGCCGAGATCGGACGCAACGAGCCCGAGCTGCTCGCCGGCATCGAGGAGCTCGCCGCAGCGTGGGACACCTCGGCGCGGGGGATCGTGGTCGACCGCATCTGGCCGTCGCTGAAGAAGATCGCCATCGACTACACGGTCGCCGAACCGGCCGCCGCCGCCGGACGCATGGCCGTCGTGCCCGGCGACTTCGACTGGGACGACGTCGGCGACTTCGCCTCGCTCGCGAAGCTGCAGTCCGGTGGGCGGAAGAACAACCTGGCCGTGCTCGGCGACAACGCCCGCATCCTGGCCGACTCGGCGAGCGGCATCGTCGTGTCGCAGAGCAACCGGCTGATCTCGCTGATCGGGGTCGAGGACATCGTCGTCGTCGACACCCCGGACGCGCTGCTCGTCACCACGAGCGCGAACGCGCAGCGGGTCAAGGGTGTGGTGGACGCGCTGAAGATCAGCGGGCGGGACGACGTGCTCTGAGGGGTGGCGTGCTCTGAGGAGCACCCATCCGGAGACCAGGAGCGGCAAGCTGCGTTATCGTGGGTGGTCGCAGCGGGGGCTGCGGGGGAGCCTGGGGAGAGCAGATGGTCGACATCGAGTACGACGCGGGGGACGCGTCATCGCTGAGCAGTGCGCTGCGTACCGCGGATGGCGTCCTACGCGGGCAAGCGGGCAAACGTTCCGGGGCGGTGTCGACAGGTCTGCAGGACTTCTCCGGGGCCTACGCGAAGCGGTTCCAAGAGGCCGCGGTGATCGAGGCCGAGGACCGGGGCAAGCTCGCCGGGGTACTCGCCGACTTCGCTGATGACATCGATGCAGTGAGTCGCCAGGCCGTGGAGGAACGTCAGCGGATCAGCGACCACGATGCGTGGAAGCAGCGAGAAGCACAACGCAACGCTTTCGTCCAGGCGTCCGGCGGCGGCGTCGTGGGGGTGGCAGTACCGCTGTGGGAGTTCGTCACGGACCACGAACCCTCGACCACGCCGATCACCCCGAAGCCGCTGACGGCGGCCTTCCACGCACGGCAGCGTCCGCACTCGGCCGGCGGCGATGGCAGCGGGAAGAGCTCGGCAGACCCGACCCACCTGCGCACCTTCGTGTCCACCACCCGCTCGGCCGACAGTGACGCCGACACCGAGCTGCAGCGGCTGCAAACCGCATGGTCGAGCTTCAAGGCATCGTGCAGCTGGGCGGTCGTGGACGGGCAGAGCGCGCTCTCCGGGTTCCGCCAGTACCTGCAGCACAACGAGTCGGACTGCACGTGGAGCGAGCACGTCGCCAGCGCCTTCGAGAAGGCAGGGGGCGCCGGAGTGCTCCCCGACATGGTGCTCGCCGTCGCCACGAACGGGCGGACGCCACCGGTGCTCGATGCGTTGTTCGCGGAGGGCCTGACCCCGGCCGAGGTCGCGAAGCGGTGGGCAGCGCTGGGGCTGTCGAAGGCCGATGCGCCGGCACTCCGCGCTCTACCGCAGTCAGTACTCGAGAAGCTGGGCAACCTCGAGGGCGTTGCCTACTGGGCACGAGACGCGGCCAACCGATCGGTGCTCGGTCTCCGCATCGACCAGGTCCAGAGCCAGCTGGCGACCGCGCAGACCGGGTCCGCCTGGTCGGGTCAGTACGGCACGCCGTTCCAGCAGCAGATCGCCTCGCTCGAGAAGGAGTTGAAGGCCTTGCTCAACATCGAGGCAACCCTGGGGAAGAAGGGCGAAGGTGCTCGGTCCCTGGTGTCTCTGACCGACGACGTCCCGCCGCTTGCAGCCGTCTCGATCGGTGACCTCGACACGGCGGACAACGTGACCTGGGCGGTGCCGGGGATGAACACCACGACGGCTGACATGTCGTCGTGGACAAACGCCGCACAGAACATCTACAACCAGCAGATCGTGGCCGCTGGCGAAGGCGAGCGTGCAGTCATCTCCTGGATCGGGTACGAGACCCCCGGAGAGACGACTGTCCTCGGCATGGACAAAGCGGAAGCCGGTGCCGAGAAGCTGGCGGCGTCCGTACACGGACTAGACGCTGTCCGGGCTGATGGCATGCCCACCACGAACATCGTCGCGCACTCGTACGGCACGACGACAGCGGGGGTCGCGCTCTCCCGGTCGGACATCCACGTCGATAGATTTGTTGCCCTGGCCTCCGCTGGTCTGCCGGACGCGGTCGATTCGGCGGACGACCTCCACGCCGGCGAGGTTTACGCCGGACAGGCACGGAACGTGCTCTTCGACGAAGGCGGAAAGGGGGACGAGTGGGCGACGGTAGGCCGGAGCTTCAGCCATGGCCATCACGTCGACCCGTCGAAGCCGGGCTTCGGTGCGACGACGTTCGGGGCGAACGGCGGTACTGCGGCTGACGGCACCACGACGAACCCGGTCTTGCACCACGATCCGTTGAACGCGGATGGTGGCGGGTACCTCGACCAGAACACCGAAACGCTCTACAACGTGGGCGCGGCGACGACCGGACGGAAAGACAAATTGACGGAATTCGATCCGACTCCTCCGACCGTGCGAGACCAGTGGCTGTTGGGCGTCAGAGATCCCGACGGCGGAGAGTGATGTCGATGCGTACACGTGGTGTTCGGTTGGCCGGGATGCTTCTCCTACTCGCGCTGTTCGGCGGATCGGCTGTCGGCTGTGCACAAAGTCCTGCCCCTGAACCGCAAGCAGTGAGGACACCCGCGGTGGATTCCGAGAGCGCGCAGCAACGAATGGTCGAAGTCGTGAGGGACGCGACGGAGAGCCTCGGTGGTGACTGGAAAGTCCGGTCTGGACCGGACTATGCAGAAGCCTGCCGATTACCCGACGGGGACACCGGAGCAAAGTGGACGTACTTCCTCACCCGCGCGCAGACCGGCGACGTCTCTGCCGACTCAGCCAAGGTCGAAGCGCGTTGGAAGGCCCTGGGAATGTCCATCGAACACCTGGGCACGAAGACGGAGCCGACAGTCATCGGGCGGGGCGGCGATCGCACCGATTCCATCAGCTTCTCCATCGCGCCTGGGCTCTACGCCATCCAGAGCGTTTCGCTTTGCTTCCCGGGTGATGCAGACCAACTCTGAACGAACGCGCTGCCGGACTGACGGATGACCGGCAGTTCCGGCCTGCGTCGGAGCGCGGTGTGCGCACTGGTACTCGTTCCGATCGAACTGATTGTCGCCGCTTGTGCGCAGCACCCGTCGGTCACGACCACCCCGCTCGCGACGGCGGCGGTGACGGCTGCGGCCGCGAAGCAGCAGATGGTCGGTGCGGTGGACGACCTCACCGGACGGCTCGGCGGGGACTGGGAACAGGGCACGGGACCGGACTACGCCGATGCGTGCGCCCTGCCGGGCGGACAGCCGGGTGCGCAGTGGGTGGACGTCCGGACGCGTTCGTCGGTCGGGAACGTCGCGGAGGACCTATCCGCGGTCGAGGCGCAGTGGAAGCGGCAGGGCATGGCCATCGACCGGTGGGGCTCGACAGCTCATCCGACCCTCGTCGGCCGCGGTGGTGCGGCGACCGACTCGATGAGCCTCTCGGTCACCGACGACCAGTACGGAGTCCAGGCGCTGTCGCGGTGCTTCCCCGGGGACCCCGATGAGCTCTGACGCGATCATCCCACGCCGATGGGCCGCAGCCACGGTCGGCGTGCTCGTCGTCGGCACGCTCGTCGGCTGTGCAACGCCCGCTCCGACACCCACACCGACACCGAGCGAGACGGCGACACCGGTGCTCGACGCGGACACCGCGCAGCGGCAGATGGTCGAGGCTGTCGACCGGGTGACCACCGCGTTGGGCGGCACGTGGCAGCACGAGACCGGTCCCGACTACGCGGAGGACTGCCGGTTGTCGAACGGCGAGCCGGGTGCGCAGTGGCGCTTCCTCGTCACACGCGGCTCGCTCGGGGACGTACCTGCGGACGTCGCCGCGGTGACGGCGCGGTGGAAGGGACAGGGCATGTCGCTGGAGCGGTGGGGAACGCAGGACGAGCCCACCATCACGGGCCGTGGCGGTGGGACGACGAGGTCGATCAGTCTCTCGGTCGCCCCGGACCTGTACGGCGTCGAGGCCGTCTCGCTGTGCTTCCCCGGAGACGCTGATGCGCTCTGAGCACAGGCTGCGCCGACCCGTCGGGGTCCTCGGCACCGGTGTGCTCGTCGTCGCCGCGCTCGTCGGCTGCTCCGCGGCTGGCCCGGCCCCCGCACCGGCACCGACGTCCGAGCACGCTGCCCCGGCCGTCCACCGGGACGTCGCGCAGCAGCAGATGGTCGACGCCGTCGAGGCGGTCACCGGTCGACTCGGTGGGACGTGGCAGCCGCGGACCGGCCCCGACTACCTGGAGGACTGCCGGCTCCCCGACGGCGACCAGGGTGCGAAGTGGCGGTACCTCGTCACCCGCTCGTCCAGCGGCGACGTGACGCAGGACGTCACCACCACCGAGGACCGGTGGACGGAGCAGGGCATGACGATCGACCACTGGGGGACGGCGGACCGCCCGACCATCGTGGGTCGTGGTGGCGGGCGGACCGACTCCGTCCGGTTGACGGTGTCGGACGGACAGTACGCGGTCCAGGCTCTCTCGCTGTGCTTCCCCGGCGACGCGGACGACGACTTCTGAACCGCCCTGCGGACCGGCGGATGTGGGGGATGCCTGCACGATCCTCCAGACCGGAGCCCGGCTGTAGCGCTCCATCACGAAACCCCGCGAACTGGGGGCACGAACCGACCATCGCGTTTCCGGCGCGTTACGGCGCGGTCGCGATCGCGTAACCGATGTCGGAGGGCCTCCGGACCGGTCCTGTACCGCCCGGCCGGTCGTGTACTGTCCTGACGATCGCCCGGTGCGCAGTGACTCCGGGTCGACTCCCGATCTCCCCGGAGGAACCCCCGTGTCATCTCGTACCCGTCGCGTCGCCATGAGCGGTCTCGCGCTCGTCGGCACCGTCGCCGTGCTCGCCGGCTGCGCATCCGCACCGTCCAGCTCGACCTCGTCCAAGAAGTCCGACTTCCTGCCCTGCATGGTCTCCGACGCCGGTGGCTTCGACGACAAGTCGTTCAACCAGCTCGGCTTCGAGGGCATGAAGGACGCCGCCTCCGACCTGGGCGCCCAGTACAAGGACGCCGAGTCGAAGGACGCGACCGTCTACGACTCGAACATCCAGCAGCTCGTCAACCAGAACTGCAACCTCATCGTCACGGTCGGCTTCAACCTCGCCGCCTCGACGAAGAAGCAGGCCGCGGCGAACCCCGACACCGACTTCGCGATCATCGACGACAACTCGATCGACGCCAAGAACGTCAAGCCGATCACGTTCGACACCTCGCAGGCGGCGTTCCTCGCCGGCTACGCGGCGGCGTCCTACTCGAAGTCCGGCACCGTCGGCACCTTCGGCGGCATGCAGATCCCGACCGTCACCATCTTCATGGACGGCTTCGCGGACGGCGTCGCGTACTACAACGAGCAGAAGAAGAAGGACGTCAAGGTCGTCGGCTGGGACGTCAAGAGCCAGAAGGGCTCCTTCACCGGTGGCTTCGAGGCCGGCACCCAGGCGAAGTCGGTCGCGCAGTCGCTGCTCGACCAGGACGCCGACGTGATCCTGCCCGTCGGTGGCCCGATCTACCAGTCGGCCGCAGAAGCGATCAAGGACGCCGACAACGGCTCCGTCCTCATCGGCGCGGACAGCGACCTCTACGAGGCCGACCCCCGCTACAAGGACATCGCCTTCACCTCCATCGAGAAGGGCATGAAGCCCGCCACGAAGGACGTCGTCGAGCAGGCCGCCAAGGGCGACTTCTCGAAGACCCCGTACGTCGGCACGCTGAAGAACGACGGCGTCGGCATCGCGCCGTTCCACGACTACGAGTCCAAGGTCGACTCGGGTCTGCAGGGCGAGCTCGACAAGATCAAGGCCGGCATCATCGACGGCTCGGTCAAGGTCGACACCGAGGCATCCGTCAAGTAGTCCGACGAACGCGGGCGGGGGAGCACTCCTCCGCCCGCGTTCTCGCGCGCACGGGGACCCGTGCACGCCCGAGACAGAAATAGACTCACCGACATGAAGCTCGAACTCCGCGGCATCACGAAGCGGTTCGGCAGCCTGGTCGCCAACGACCACATCTCGATCACCGTCGAACCGGGCGAGGTGCACTGTCTCCTCGGCGAGAACGGTGCAGGCAAGTCGACCCTGATGAACGTCCTCTACGGCATGTACCAGGCCGACGAGGGCGAGATCCTGCTCGACGACGTCGTCCAGGCCTTCGACGGACCGGGCGACGCCATGCGCTCCGGCATCGGCATGGTGCACCAGCACTTCATGCTCGTCCCCGTCTTCACCGTGGCCGAGAACGTGATGCTCGGGCAGGAGGAGACCGCGTTCGGCGGCCGCCTCGACCTGGCCGGCGCTCGCAAGCGCGTCCGCGAGATCTCCGAGCGCTTCGGGTTCGACGTGGACCCCGACGCCCGCGTCGAGGACCTGCCGGTCGGCGTGCAGCAGCGCGTGGAGATCATCAAGGCGCTGTCCCGCGACGCCTCCGTGCTGGTGTTCGACGAGCCGACGGCCGTCCTCACCCCGCAGGAGACCGACGAGCTGATGGGCATCATGCGCCAGCTCCGCGAAGCCGGCACCGCCATCGTCTTCATCACCCACAAGCTCCGCGAGGTCCGCGAGGTCGCCGACCGCATCACCGTGATCCGCCTGGGCAAGGTCGTCGGCGAAGCGTCCCCGACCGCGTCGAACAGCGAGCTCGCGGCACTCATGGTCGGCCGCAGCGTCGAACTGGTCGTCGACAAGGCACCGGCCACCCCGGGCGACGCCGCCCTGGTCGTCGAGGGGCTCACCGTCACCGACCCGACCGGCCTGGTGCTGGTCGACGACGTCTCGTTCACGGTCCGCCGGGGCGAGGTCCTCGCCATCGCGGGCGTTCAGGGCAACGGCCAGACCGAACTGACCGAGGCGATCATGGGCCTCGAGCCGGTCCGCTCCGGTCGGATCACCCTGGACGGCCGCGAGGTCACCGGCCGCAGCGTCAAGCAGATCCTGGACGCCGGCGTCGGGTTCGTCCCCGAGGACCGCAAGGAAGACGGGCTGGTCGGGGAGTTCACGATCGCCGAGAACCTCATGCTCGACCGCGCCGACTCCGCCGACTTCGTCCGTGCCGGCACCATCCGCGCCGCCGAGCGGGACGCCTTCGCCGACGAGAAGATCGCCGAGTTCGACATCCGCACGCCCGGGCGCACCACCGCGGCCGGTCGGCTCTCCGGCGGCAACCAGCAGAAGATCGTCCTGGCCCGCGAACTCAGCCGCCCGCTGCGGCTCTTCGTCGCCGCGCAGCCCACGCGCGGCATCGACGTCGGCTCGATCGAGTTCGTCCACAAGCGCATCGTCGAGACCCGCGACAGCGGCGTCCCGGTGATCGTCGTCTCCACCGAGCTCGACGAAGTCGTCGCGCTCGCCGACCGGATCGCCGTGATGTACCGCGGCGCGATCGTCGGCATCGTCCCCGCGTCCACACCCCGGGACGTCCTCGGACTCATGATGGCGGGCGAACTGCCCGCAGGAACGGAGCTCGCCGCGTGAGCGACCCCACGCCGCAGCACGACGGCACCACGCCGTCGGACCGCACCGCACAGACCGACGCGACCACGGGCCTCCCGGCCGACGCGACGAGCGCCGACGCGACGAGCGCCGCCGCGACGACCGCCGACACGACGCACGACGCCGCGACGCCCGCCGTCGACGACCGTCTGCAGGAGGTCACCGGCGCCCCGCACCTGATGACCGACTCGGCGACCGACAGCGAGCGCCGCGAGGGCCGCTGGAGCGACGCCCTCCGCAGCATCGTGAACGGCTCGGTCCTGACTACCGTCCTCGCGGTAGTCCTGGCCCTCATCGCGAGCGGTGTCCTCATCGCCCTGACCGACAAGGACGTCCAGGCCGCGGCCGGGTACTTCTTCGCCCGCCCGCTCGACACGCTCCGTGCGGTCGGGACGGCCGTCGGTGGCTCGTACTCGTCGCTGTTCCAGGGTTCGGTCGTCAACTTCGGTGCGCCGTCGTTCGCGACCGCGATCGCCCCGATCACGCGCTCGGTCGACTACGCGGTGCCGCTCATCGCCGCCGGCCTCGGCGTCGCGGTGGCGTTCCGCACCGGCCTTTTCAACATCGGCGGGCAGGGACAGGTCCTGATGGCCGCCGCGGCCGCCGGCTGGGTCGGCTTCTCGTTCGACCTGCCCGCGATCGTGCACATCCCGCTGACTATCCTCGCCGGCATCGTCGGCGGTGCGGTCTGGGCGGGCATCGTCGGACTCCTCAAGGCCCGGACCGGTGCCAACGAGGTCGTCCTGACGATCATGCTCAACTACGTCGCGCTGTACCTGGTGAGCTTCATGCTCCGCACCCCGGGCCTCCTGCAGGCCGGCGGCAGCCCGAACCCGATCTCGCCCGCGACCCGTGACTCGGCGGTCCTGCCGTCGCTGTTCGGCTCGCGGTTCGGCATCGACGTCGGGTTCCTCGTCGCCCTGGTCGCGGTGGTCGTCGTGTGGTGGCTGATGAACAAGTCGTCGCTCGGCTTCCGCTTCCGCACGGTGGGCGAGAACCCCCGCGCGGCCCGCGTCGCCGGCATGAGCGTCCCGGCGCTGACCGTCTGGGTGATGGTCATCTCCGGTGCCCTCATCGGCATCGCCGGTGCCTACCAGGTCGAGGGTGCCGTCACGACGGGCTTCACCTCGGGCATCGACGCCGGCATCGGCTTCGACGCGATCACCGTCGCGCTGCTCGGCCGCTCCAAGCCCTGGGGCACCTTCTGGGCCGCGATCCTGTTCGGCGTGCTGAAGAACGGTGGCTACGCCATGCAGGCCGCCAACGGCATCCCGATCGACATCGTCGGGGTCATCCAGGCCCTCATCGTCCTGTTCATCGCGGCCCCGCCGCTCGTCCGCGCGGTCTTCCGGATCCCGCAGCCGGGCGCACGTCGTCGCACTGCGAAGAACTCCAAGCGGAAGGCGGTCGCCGCGTGAGCACCCTCAGCCCCACCGCGGCCCCGGCCGCACCCGTCGCGGACCGAGCGGTCGAGACCACCCGCAGCTGGAAGGCACCGATCGCGTTCGCCGTGTTCTCGGTGCTCGCCGCCGTGCTGTTCCTCGGCGTCCGTCGTGGCGGCACGACCACGTTCCGTCTGGCCAACGCCGGCGACTTCGTGCAGCTGCCGAACGTCGGGCTGCCGTCGTTGGCGACCGGCGTGGTCGTCGTCGTCCTGCTGTCGCTCGGCACCGCCGTCGCGTTCTTCCTGGTCGGCCGGTTCCGTCCGGTGCCGCTGTGGCTGACGAGCGTGTTCGCGGTCGTGTTCGTCGTCGGCTTCCTCACCTGGGCCGCCGCCGGCAAGACGATCCCGCTGCCCGGCCTGTTGGTCGGCGCGATCGGCCTCAGCGTCCCGCTGGTGTTCGGTGCCCTCGGCGGCGTCATCTCGGAGCGGGTCGGCGTCGTGAACATCGCCATCGAGGGACAGTTCCTCGCCGGTGCGTTCACCTCGGCCCTCATCGCCTCGCTGACCGGGTCCGCCTGGGTCGGTCTGATCGGTGCCCTCATCGCCGGTGTGCTCGTGTCGTTCGTCCTCGCGGCGTTCAGCATCAAGTACTTGGTCGACCAGGTCATCGTCGGTGTGGTCATCAACGCGTTCATCTCCGGGCTCACCGGGTTCCTGTACTCGCAGGTGCTCTCGCCGTCCGAGACGACGCTCAACGTCGGCATCCGCTTCCCGAAGATCGAGATCCCGGTCCTGCACCAGATCCCGGTGATCGGCCCGGTGTTCTTCGAGCAGACCGTCATCGTCTACCTGGCCTACATCGCGGTCGCCGTCGTCACCTTCGCGCTGTTCAAGACCCGCTGGGGCCTGCGCCTCCGCGCGGTGGGCGAGCACCCGGAGGCCGCGGACACCGTCGGCATCAACGTCACCGGCACGCGCTTCTGGAACGTCTCGCTCGCCGGTGCGATCGCCGGCCTCGGTGGTGCGTACTTCACGCTCGACGCGGTCGGACCGTTCACGAAGGACATGACGGCGGGCGCGGGCTACATCGCGCTGGCCGCGGTCATCTTCGGCCGCTGGGACCCGATCAAGGCGACGCTCGCCGCGCTGCTGTTCGGCTTCGCGTCGAACCTGCAGAACACCCTCGGGGCGATCAACTCGCCGGTGCCGAGCGAGTTCCTGCTGATGCTGCCCTACGTCGTCACGATCTTCGCGGTGGCCGGTCTGGTGGGCCAGTCGCGAGGCCCGGCTGCGTCCGGCAAGCCGTACATCAAGAACTAGCCGGGAGGCCCGCCACATGACCGACACGAACGCTGCGGGTGACCAGGGGGTCACCACCGACCCGACGACCGGCGAGCCCTCCTGGACGGACCCGGCCCAGAGCCTCCCGTCCGACCCGGACGCCGCGATCGACGGGACCGTCGACGTCGACTGGACCGCCCTGCGAGAGGCCGCGACCACCGCGATGGGGCGCGCCTACGTGCCGTACTCGTCCTTCCCGGTGGGGGCTGCGGCGCTCACCGACGACGGCCGGATCGTCTCCGGCTGCAACGTCGAGAACGCCTCGTACGGGGTGACCCTGTGCGCCGAGTGCTCGCTCGTGTCGCAGCTGTTCATGACCGGCGGCGGGAAGCTCGTCGCGTTCACCTGCGTCGACGGCGACGGGGCGACCCTGATGCCGTGCGGGCGCTGCCGGCAGCTGCTGTTCGAGCACTCGACCGAGGGCATGCTCCTCGAGACGGTCTCGGGCATCCGCACCATCGACGAGGTCCTGCCCGACGCCTTCGGGCCGCGCACCCTCATGACCTACCAGCAGGAGCACTGACATGGCCGTCGAGCCGTTCGACACCGTCGACCTCATCCGCACCAAGCGCTCCAGCGGGACGCTGTCCACCGCCGAGATCGACTGGCTCGTCGACGCGTACACGCGCGGCTACGTCGGGGACGAGCAGATGGCCGCGCTCGCGATGGCGATCTTCCTCAACGGCATGGAACGCCGCGAGATCCGTGACCTGACCCTCGCGATGATCGCGTCGGGCGAGCGGATGTCGTTCGGTTCGCTCGGCAAGACCACGGTCGACAAGCACTCCACCGGCGGGGTCGGCGACAAGATCACCCTGCCGCTCGCACCGCTGGTCGCCACGTTCGGCGTCGCGGTGCCGCAGCTCTCCGGCCGCGGGCTAGGCCACACCGGTGGCACCCTCGACAAGCTCGAGTCGGTCCCGGGCTGGCAGGCCGCGATCTCGAACGAGCGCATGTCCGAGATCCTGTCCGACGTCGGTGCGGTCATCTGCGCGGCCGGGTCGGGTCTGGCACCGGCCGACAAGAAGCTCTACGCCCTCCGTGACATCACCGGCACGGTCGAGTGCATCCCGCTCATCGCGTCGAGCATCATGTCGAAGAAGATCGCCGAGGGCACGGCAGCGCTCGTCCTCGACGTGAAGTTCGGCTCGGGTGCGTTCATGGCGGACTTCGCGCAGTCGAAGCTCCTGGCGCAGACGATGGTCGACCTCGGGAAGGACGCCGGGGTCGCGACCTCGGCCCTCCTCACCGACATGGAGGTCCCGCTCGGCCTGACGATCGGCAACGCCCTCGAGGTGCGCGAGTCCGTCGAGGTGCTCGCCGGCGGCGGGCCTGCCGACGTGGTGTCGCTGACCGTGTCGCTCGCCGAGGAGATGCTGCGGCTGGCCGGGGTCACCGACGCCGACCCGGCCGCCGCCCTCGCCGACGGCCGCGCGATGGACACCTGGCGCCGCATGATCGAGGCGCAGGGCGGCGACGCGTCGGCCGCGCTGCCGGTCGCCGCCGAGACGCACGTCGTCACCGCCACCGAGTCCGGTGTGCTCGCCACGCAGCAGGCACTGCCGTTCGGCATCGCGGCCTGGCGCCTCGGCGCCGGGCGTGCGCGGGCGCAGGACCCGGTGCAGGCCGGCGCCGGCATAGAACTGCACGTCAAGCCCGGCGACACGGTCACCGCCGGTCAGCCACTCTGGACGCTGCACACGGACGAGCCGGAGCGCTTCGAGCGGGCGCTCGAGTCCCTCGAGGGTGCCTGGTCGATCGGCGAGTCCGCGCCGGAGCGCGGCCCGATCGTGCGCGAGCGGATCCAGTAGGCGTCGTCCGCCACACGTTCTGACTGGAGGCTCCCCACACGTCCTGTGGGGAGCCTCCAGTCCGTCGTCCACGGGTTTGTCGGCCCCGCCCTGCGGGGGTCGGTGACCACCGATAGCCTTGGGCGCATGAGCGACGCCGCCACCATCCACCGCCTGCCCGACGCCGGGGCGGTCATCAACGACCTGCCCAAGGTCTCGCTGCACGACCACCTGGACGGCGGCCTCCGTCCCGCGACGATCATCGAGCTCGCCGCGACCGACGGCGTCGAGCTGCCGACCACCAACCCGACCGAGCTGGCCGCGTGGTTCGCCGACCAGTCGAACTCCGGCTCCCTGGTGGAGTACCTCAAGACGTTCGACGTCACCACCGCCGTGATGCAGACCGAAGCCGGGCTGACCCGCGTCGCGAAGGAGTTCGTCGAGGACCTCGTCGCGGACGGTGTCGTCTACGGTGAGATCCGCTGGGCCCCGGAGCAGCACCTGCAGCGCGGGCTGACGCTCGACCAGACGGTGGAAGCCGTCCAGGCCGGCATCGAAGCCGCGGTCGACGCCGCCGGCGGGTCGATCCGCATCGGCCAGCTCGTCACCGCGATGCGCCACGCCGACCGCTCGATGGAGATCGCCCAGCTCGCGGTGCGCCACCGCGACCACGGCGTCGTCGGCTTCGACATCGCCGGTGCTGAAGCCGGGTTCCCCGCGTCGAACCACAAGGCGGCGTTCGACTACCTGGCCTCCGAGCTGTTCCCCGTCACCGTGCACGCCGGCGAAGCGGACGGCCTGGCGTCGATCCGGTCGGCGCTCGTCGACGGCCGCGCGCTGCGCCTCGGCCACGGCGTCCGGGTGTTCGAGGACGTCGCCCTGACCGACGGCGGCGACGGCTCGATGCTCGCCACCCTGGGCGAGGTGGCCTCCTGGGTCCGTGACCGCGAGATCCCGCTCGAGGTCTCGCCGTCCTCGAACCTGCAGACCGGCGCCATCGCCGCGTGGGGCGACGACCTGGCCGACCACCCGTTCGACGTCCTGTACCAGCTCGGCTTCCGGGTGACCGTGAACACCGACAACCGCCTGATGAGCAACACGACGCTGTCGAAGGAGCTCGCGCTCCTGGCCGGCACCTTCGGCTACGACCTCGACGACCTCGCCGCGTTCCAGATCAACGCCGCCCTCGGCACCTTCCTGCCGCTGGAGGACCGCGAGGAGATCATCGCCGCGATCACCGCCGGGTACGCGGAGGCCTGAGCCGATGGGCCTGCCGCCGCTGCCGGACCCGGCCGTCGTCCTCGGGGCGTCCGCGTCGTCGTGGCGCGACGCGCTCCGGAGCGCCGGCGACGCCCTCGTGGCCTCCGGTTCGACCACCGACGCCTACACCGACGCCATGATCGCGATGGTCGAGGAGCACGGCGCGTACATCGTGATCTCGCCCGGGTTGGCGTTCGCGCACGCCCGGCCGGGGTCGAGCGTGCTCCGTGACGGGCTGGCGGTCGTCACCCTCGCCGAACCGGTCGTCTTCGGGCACCCGCACAACGACCCCGTCTCGGTCGTCCTCGGCCTGGCCGTGGCCGAGGTCGGCACGCACCTCGAGTCGATCGGTGCGATCGCGAACCTGTTCAACGACCCGACCGTCACCAGGCGACTGGCGGAGGCCACCAGTGCGGACCAGATCCGGAGCATCATGGGAGTGAGCGCCACGTGAAGATCGTGACCATCTGCGGCGCCGGCATCGGTGCCAGCGCGATCCTCAAGGTGAACGCCGAGAAGGCCTTGGCGGCGCTCGGGCTGACGGCGGAGGTCGTCGCAGCCGACGTCGCCTCGGTGCGGGACGTCTCCGACGACGCCAACGTGATCCTCACCAGCCAGGAGTTCGTCGAGGCCATCGGGACCACCTACGCCGAGGTCATCGTGATCCAGAACCACTTCGACCAGAGCGAGATCACGGCGGCTGTGGAGAAGGCCCTCGGCTGACCTGCCGCCCGGTACGATCGGCGCATGCTCAGCACCGAGAACCCCCTGAACGACCCCGCCGTCGACCCCTTCGACGTGGCCCGTGACGCCGCCGCAGTCATCGCGGAGCGGTCCGGCATCGAGCGGCACGACATCGCCCTGACGCTCGGCTCCGGCTGGGGCAAGGCCGCCGACCTGCTCGGGGAGACCGTCTCCGAGATCCCCGCTGCGGACGTCCCCGGGTTCAGCGCCTCGGCCGTCCCGGGGCACTCCGGCACCGTCCGGTCGATCCGTCTCGCCGACGGTCGGCACGCACTGGTCATCGGCGCGCGCACGCACTACTACGAGAACCACGGCGTTCGTCGCGTCGTGCACAGTGTCCGGACGGCTGCCGCGACCGGCGCCTCAGTCATGGTCCTCACCAACGGCGCCGGTGGCATCAAGGAGACCTGGACGCCCGGCACGCCGGTCCTGATCAGCGACCACATCAACCTGACCGCCGACAGCCCGCTGGAGGGCGCGACGTTCATCGACCTGACCGACCTGTACTCGGCCCGTCTCCGTGCGGTCGCGAAGTCGGTCGACCCGTCGCTCGACGAAGGCGTCTACACGCAGTTCCGCGGCCCGCACTACGAGACCCCGGCCGAGGTCCAGATGGCGAAGGCGATCGGCGGGCACATCGTCGGCATGTCCACCGCGCTCGAGGCGATCGCCGCCCGCCAGGCCGGCATGGAGATCCTCGGCTTCTCGCTCATCACGAACCTGGCCGCCGGCATCCAGAAGACGCCGCTGTCCCACACCGAGGTGCTCGAGGCCGGCAAGCAGGCAGAGCCGGTCATCGCCGACCTGCTCGCCCGCGTGGTGGCGGCACTGTGAGCGTCCTCGACACCGCGGCTGCCTGGATCGAGCAGGACCCCGACGCCGAGACGCGCGCGGAACTGCAGCGGCTCGTCGACGCCGGCGACACCGAGGAACTCGACGCTCGGTTCGCCGGACGGCTGCAGTTCGGCACCGCCGGGCTCCGTGCCGAACTCGGTGCCGGCCCCCTCCGGATGAACCGCGTCGTCGTCACGCAGGCCGCCGCGGGGCTGGCCCGCTTCCTCATCGACTCCGGCCGTGACCGCAGCGTCGTCATCGGGTACGACGGCCGGGTCAACTCGGACGTCTTCGCGCGCGACTCCGCCGAGGTCATGCGGGGCCTCGGCCTCGACGTCACGCTGCTGCCCTCGGCGCTGCCGACACCGCTCGTCGCGTTCGCCGTCCGGCACCTCGGCGTCGGCGCGGGCGTCATGGTGACCGCCAGCCACAACCCGCCGCGGGACAACGGGTACAAGGTCTACCTCGGCGGGGACGACGAGGGCTCGCAGATCGTGCCGCCGGTCGACGGCGAGATCGCTGCGGCCATCGACGTCGTCGCAGCCGGCGACATCCGCACGCTCGAACGGGCGACGGACTACACCGTCGCCGACGCGTCGCTCGTCCAGGCGTACGTGGACGCGACGGCCGCGACCGTGCCGGCCCCGGCCCTCCCGGCCGACGCGCAGCCGTCCGTCGTCTACACGGCCATGCACGGCGTCGGGTGGAAGACCGCCCGCGCGGTCTTCGCGCAGGCCGGGTTCCGTGAGCCGGCCGTGGTGCCGGAGCAGATCGAGCCGGACGGTGCGTTCCCGACGGTCTCGTTCCCGAACCCGGAGGAGCCGGGCGCGATGGACCTGGCGATCGCCCGAGGTGTCGCGGTCGGTGCCGACCTGGTGATCGCCAACGACCCCGACGCCGACCGTCTGGCTCTCGCGATCCCGGACGGCTCCGGCTCGTACCGACGTCTCGCCGGCAACGAGGTCGGCTGGCTCCTCGGCTGGCGCGCCGCCGCACGGGCGGCCGACGCCGGCGTGACCGGGGTGCTCGCCGCGTCGATCGTCAGCTCGCCGGCCCTCGCCCGGGTCGCCGGGCAGTACGGGCTCGGGCACCGCGACACGCTGACCGGGTTCAAGTGGGTGTCCCGCGTGCCGGACCTGCTGTTCGGGTACGAAGAGGCGCTCGGTTACCTGGTCGACCCACAGGTGATCCGCGACAAGGACGGCATCTCCGCCGCGCTCGAGCTGCTGTCGCTCGCGACCGAGCTGGCGGCCGAGGGCAAGACCATCGCGGACCAGCTCGACGCCTTCGCCGAGCGGTTCGGGGCGTTCGCGTCCGGGCAGGTCGCGACGCGGGTGGACGACCTGTCGCGGATCGGCGAGATCATGGCGTCGCTCCGGACCGCCACGCCGACGGAGCTCGGCGGTGTCGCGATCGCGTCCGTGACGGACTTCCTCGACGGGGTGGAGAGCTTCCCGCCGTCGGACATCCTGCGCTTCGACCTCGAGGGCGGTGCCCGGGTCATCGTCCGCCCGAGCGGCACCGAGCCGAAGGTGAAGGTCTACATCGACACCGTGGCGGCCACCCCCGCCGAGGCGTCGGCCCTGGCCGACCGCCTGGCCGCCGCCGTCCGCCCCTTGGTCTCGTAGGGCGCGCCCGCGGCCGTCGCCCGGGCCGCCGCCCCCCGCCGGCGCCCAACACGAGCCCCCAGCAACCCCGGGAGGGGGCCGGGGAGGGTCTTATAAACA
>NZ_JARUXD010000004.1:0-87316 GCF_030433875.1 Curtobacterium sp. PsM8
CTCCGGTCCGGAGCACCCGCCTGCCGTGTTGCACAGGTGCGTCGGCCAGCACGTTGGGGGCTGTCCGCGCCTCGGGCGTGGCGCGGATCAGTCGGTGCTCCAGCGGCGATCGACCTTCAACGCAGAAGACCCCGACCGGATCGGTCGGGGTCTTCGTGTGGTGCACCCCCTCGGACTTGAACCGAGAACCCACTGATTAAGAGTCAGTTGCTCTGCCAATTGAGCTAGAGGTGCGAGTGTTGAGTTGTCTGGCCGCTTGGGCGTGCGCCCCGCGACGGGAATCAACAATAGCATGACTTCTGCGTGCCCCTGACCACTCGGGGCGCCCAACGAACAGGAGCCCCCCTTGAGCGACCGTCTCGCCGTCGGCGACACCGCACCCGACTTCACCCTCCCCGACCAGGACGGCACCGAGCACGCGCTCGGCGACCTCCGCGGGCGCAAGGTCATCGTGTACTTCTACCCCGCCGCCTCGACCCCCGGGTGCACGACCGAGGCGTGTGACTTCCGCGACAACATGTCGTCCCTGCAGGCCGCCGGGTACGAGGTCCTCGGCGTCTCCAAGGACGACCTGCCGGCCCTGCAGCGGTTCCACCACGAGCAGGCCCTGAGCTTCCCACTGCTCAGCGACCCGGACCTCGCCGTGCACCGGGCGTACGGCGCCTGGGGCGAGAAGAAGAACTACGGCAAGATCGTCACGGGCACGATCCGGTCGACGATCGTCGTGGACGAGCACGGCTCGGTACAGCTGCCGCTCTACAACGTGAAGGCCACCGGACACGTCGCGAGCCTGCGGAAGAAGCTCGGGCTGGTCTGACCGCGCTGCGCCGCTGTCGTCGCGCGGCGCTGCTGCGGCAGTTGCCTCAGTCGCGTCGTGCGAGGACCGCGGTCACCGACCTCGAGAGCACCAGGGTGATCGCGAGCAGCGCGGGGACGAGCAGCGCCCAGCCGACGGCCGGGACGCGGAACACGCCCTGGAACGCGCCGATCGCGAGTGCCCCCTGCAGGACCTGCCAGACGACGACCCCGCTGCGCACCCACGCCCGGCCGCGCCGCAGGCCGACGACCATGGCGCCGAGCCAGAGGGTCGCGAGGACGGCCAACACGAGCAGTGCGACCGCTGAGGCCACGCTCGCCGCGGGGGCCGTGAGGAGCTCGACGAGCAGGAAGACGGTCACCGCTGCCATCGCCAGGAACTCGAGTCCGACGACGACGATGAGCACGAGGAGCGCAGCAGGCCGCCCCCGGGGGACGACCTGGTCGTCCGGGATGGTGTCAGGCACAGCGATCCTCCAGCAGTGAAACCCTTGATTTGGCCATACCAGTATGGAACGATGTTCGAGGTCGTTTGGACGGCACGATGTGGTGTGCGTCTCCCGTGGTTCGACGCTCCTCCCCCGAGCGTTCTGCGGGCGTCGAACTCTCTCCGAGCGGGCTCCTCCCCACAGGAAGCCTCCCGTACATCACATGAGCATGTGCAGAGTCCCGATCCCCCGAGTCACGGCCCCGGCCTGCCGTTCGAGCATCTAACGCAAGGAGCACCACCACATGGATTGGCGTGACCAGGCAGCCTGCCTCACCGCGGACCCCGAGCTCTTCTTCCCCGTCGGGAACACCGGCCCGGCCGTCGACCAGATCGAGAAGGCCAAGTCGGTCTGTGCTCGATGCACCGTGACCGAGATGTGCCTCCAGTACGCACTCGAGAACAACCAGGACTCGGGCGTCTGGGGTGGCCTCAGCGAGGACGAGCGTCGCGCGCTCAAGCGCCGCGCTGCCCGCGCCCGCCGCGCCTCCTGACACCGCGGGGCCACGAGACCGTCTGACGCCCGCCGCGCCCCTCGGGGCCGGCGGGCGTCGTCGCGCCCGGCGCCGTGGTGCCATCGGCGTCGCTACGCGGCCGTCCCGGCCGTCAGCCAGCGGAACGGGATCGAGATCGTGACCTCGGTGCCGCTGCCCGTGAGCGTGTGCCAGTCGATGGTGCCGCCCAACTCGCCCTGGATGAGGGTGCGGACGATCTGGGTACCGAGACCCGAGCCGACCTTGCCCTCGGGCAGGCCGACACCGTTGTCGCGCACCTGGATCTCGAGGTGGTCCTCGTGGCGGTTCGCGACGATCTCGACCTCGCCATCGCGTCCGTCCAGCCCGTGCTCCACGGCGTTCGTGACGAGTTCGGTGAGCCCGAGGGCGAGCGGGGTGGCCGCCTCGGACGGCAGGACGCCGAACTCCCCCGTCTTCTTCGGGTGGACCGTCGTGTTGTGGGACGCGGCGACCTCGGTCACGAGCTTGAGGACGGAGTCGAACACCTCGTCGAAGTCGACCGTCTGGCTGAGGCCCGTCGACAGGGTGTCGTGCACGACGGCGATCGCGGCGACACGGCGCATCGCGTTCTGCAGGGACGTCCGGGCCTCGTCCGAGTGGGTCCGGCGGGCCTGGATGCGGAGCAGGGACGCGACGGTCTGCAGGTTGTTCTTGACGCGGTGGTGGATCTCACGGATCGTCGCGTCCTTCGTGATGAGCTCGCGCTCCTGGTGGCGCATCTCGGTGACGTCGCGGCAGAGGACGACCGCCCCGATCCGCTCGCCGTGGTCACGCAGCGGGATCGACCGGAGCGTCACGGTGACGCCCTTCGCCTCGATGTCGGCACGCCAGGGAGCCCGCCCGGTGACCACGAGCGGCAGGGACTCGTCGACGTCCAGCTGCGCACCGAGGAGCTCGGTCGTCACCTCGGCCAGCGACTTGCGCTCGAGTTCGCCGTCGAAGCCCATCCGGTTGAAGGCGCTGAGGCCGTTCGGGCTGGCGAAGGTGACGACGCCGTCGGTGTCCAGCCGGAGCAGACCGTCGCTGGCACGCGGCGCCCCACGACGCGGACCTGCCGGGGCGCCGAGGTCCGGGAAGTCGCCGGTGGCGATCATCCCGAACAGGTCGTTCGCGCTCGCGGTGAAGTTCAGTTCCTGACGGCTCGGCGTGCGCGACTCGTCCTGGTTGGAGTGTCGGGTCACGACGGCGATCGGGCGGTCGGTGGTCTGCGCGCTCTTGGCGGTCAGACGACGGAGCACCGGGATCGCACGGACCCGGGTCGGGGTGTCCTCGTACCAGTCCGGCTCGGCCGAGTCGACGACCCGGCTGCCCGTGAAGCTCTGGGTGACCTGGTCACGCCACTCCTCGCGGATCTCCTGTCCGACGATGTCGCGGTAGAACAGCGTCGCCGCGGACGACGGACGAGCGTGCGCGACGGCGACGAAGGTCGAGTCGTCGCGGGTCGGCACCCACAGCACCATGTCGGCGAAGGACAGGTCGGCGAGCAACTGCCAGTCACCGACGAGCAGGTGCAGCCACTCGACGTCGGCTTCGGAGGAACGGCCTTGTGCGAGGACGAGGTCACTGAGGGTCGACACCCGACCAGTCTAGGTGTGGCTCCCGAGGCCGACCACGCGCCGCTGTGCACGAGAACGGTCTGTCCACAGGTCGGTCCGATTGACCGTATGTGATGTTCCACGAACCCTACGCTCGGCCTGATGAAAGGGGCCGGAGTGGCGGAGAACGCACGACGGATCGAAGACGAGCCGGACACGCACGGAGCGGACGCGGGGCCGGAAGGCCGCCACGACGAGCACGCGGAGCACGAGGGACACGATGAACAGCACGAGAACGGGCCGCCCGCATCGGGGGTGGAACTGCCGGACCCCGGCGAGACCGCACGGTCGCTGGCGCTCTGCGTGGCGGAGATCCTGACCGGGGCGCGCGAGGTCGAGACGATCTCGCGCTGGATCACCGAAGAGGTCCAACGACACCTGCAACACCGTGCCGCGCTGGCGGCCCGCGCTCGCTCGGCGGCTCGTCGGCGCCGACACCGCCCGGTGATCCGGGTCGGCAGCGTCGTCGTCAGCGTGCCGCGTGTCGGCGTCGCCGAGGCTGCCGTCGTCGTGCACACGCGCAGCCACGCCCGCGCGGTCGCCATCCGGCTCGAGGAACGCAAAGGACGGTGGCGGGCCACGGCGATCGGCGTGCTCTGACGGTCGCGGCGACCCGTGATCGGGTGTTTCGCCGACGACGTGACGGGAGGCCCGGTACCAGCTGGTACCGGGCCTCCCGTCACGATGGGGCTGTGTGTCAGCCCTTCTTGGCTGCCGCCCGGCGCTCGGCGCGGTTGCTCGCGTCGGCCTGGCCGGACGCGGTCGCCGCCGAGCCGAAGGCGGAACCCTTCTCGGGACCGGCGGCCTCTTCCTGCTCGGCCTGCGCGCGCTGCGCACGGGCGGTCGCGGCCTGCTCGAGGCGCCCGGCCTCGTCGCGGACCTCGACCTCGCCGTCGATCGACGGAGCGGAGTACTCGAGCCCGGCGTTCTCGCCTTCCTCGTTGAGCCCCTTCGCCTCGATGACCGCGCTCTCGCCGTCGGACTGCACCTGGACCTCGAGGTTGAAGAGGAAGCCGACCGACTCTTCGCGGATCTGCCCCATCATCGTCTGGAACAGGGCGTAGCCCTCGCGCTGGTACTCGACCAGCGGGTCGCGCTGCGCCATCGCCCGGAGGCCGATGCCGTCCTTGAGGTAGTCCATCTCGTAGAGGTGGTCGCGCCAGCGGCGGTCGATCACCGACAGGACGACGCGACGCTCGAGCTCGCGCATCGCCTCGTCGCCGAGGGCCTCTTCGCGGTTCTTGTAGGCGAGCTGCGCGTCGGACAGGATCTCGCGAGCCAGGAACTCCCGCGTCGCCTTGCCCTTCGAACCGGCCTCAGTGATGACCTCGTCGATGGTGATCGAGATCGGGTACAGCGTCCCGAGCTCGGTCCACATGGCGTCGAGGTCCCAGTCGTCCGGGGAGCCGTCGCCGGTGTGGGTGTCGATGACGTCGTCGATGACGCTCTTGAGGAACGACTGCGCACGCTCGTGCAGGTCGTCACCCTCGAGGATGTGCCGGCGGTCGCTGTAGATCGCTTCGCGCTGGCGGTTCAGGACGTCGTCGTACTTCAGGACGTTCTTGCGGATCTCGGCGTTGCGGCCCTCGACCTGCGACTGGGCGGAACGGATTGCACGGCCGACGAGCTTGTTCTCGATCGCCAGGTCGTCCGGCACGTTGCCGCGGCCCATCAGGCTCTCGGCTGCACCGGAGTTGAACAGGCGCATCAGGTCGTCGGTGAGCGACAGGTAGAACCGGCTCTCGCCCGGGTCACCCTGACGGCCGGAGCGTCCACGGAGCTGGTTGTCGATACGACGGGACTCGTGGCGCTCGGTGCCGAGGACGTAGAGGCCGCCGGCGTCGCGGACCTTCTCGCTCTCCTGCTCGACCGCGGCCTTCATCGCGGTGAAGACCTTGTCCCACTCGGCTTCGTACTCGTCCGGGGTCTCGGTCGGCGAGAGGCCCTTGGCGTGCATCTCCTGCACGGCGAGGAACTCCGCGTTGCCGCCGAGCATGATGTCGGTACCACGACCGGCCATGTTCGTGGCGACGGTCACGGCACCGGCACGACCGGCCTGGGCGACGATCGCGGCTTCCCGCGCGTGGTTCTTCGCGTTGAGGACCTCGTGCTTGACGCCCTTCTTGGCGAGCAGCTTCGACAGGTACTCGGACTTCTCGACGCTCGTGGTGCCGACCAGGACCGGCTGGCCCTTGTGGTGGCGCTCTTCGATGTCGTTCGCGACCTGCTCGAACTTGGCCTGCTCGTTCTTGTAGACGAGGTCGGTCTGGTCGATGCGCTGCATCGGCCGGTTCGTCGGGATCGGGACCACGCCGAGCTTGTAGGTCGACATGAACTCGGCCGCTTCGGTCTCAGCGGTACCGGTCATGCCGGAGAGCTTCTGGTAGAGGCGGAAGTAGTTCTGCAGCGTGACGGTGGCGAGGGTCTGGTTCTCGGCCTTGACCTCGACACCTTCCTTCGCCTCGATCGCCTGGTGGATGCCCTCGTTGTAGCGACGGCCCATCAGGATTCGACCGGTGTGCTCGTCGACGATGAGCACCTCGCCGTTCATCACGACGTAGTCCTTGTCGCGCTTGAACAGGGCGGACGCCTTGATCGAGTTGTTGAGGAACGAGATCAGCGGGGTGTTCGCGGACTCGTAGAGGTTGTCGATGCCGAGGTAGTCCTCGACCTTCTCGATGCCGGGCTCGAGGACACCGACGGTGCGCTTCTTCTCGTCGACCTCGTAGTCCTCGCCCGGGGTGAGCCGGGTCGCGATGGACGCGAACTCGGTGAACCAGCGGTTCGCCTCACCAGACGAGGGGCCGGAGATGATGAGCGGCGTGCGGGCCTCGTCGATGAGGATCGAGTCGACCTCGTCCACCACGGCGAAGAAGTGGCCGCGCTGGACCATGTCGGAGGCCTGCCACGCCATGTTGTCGCGCAGGTAGTCGAAGCCGAACTCGTTGTTCGTGCCGTACGTGATGTCCGCGGCGTACTGCTCGCGACGCTCGATCGGCGACTGCCCGGCGATGATGCAGCCGGTGGTCATGCCGAGGGCACGGAACACGCGGCCCATGAGCTCGGACTGGTACGACGCGAGGAAGTCGTTGACCGTGATGACGTGCACACCGCGCGACGGGATCGCGTTGAGGTAGGCGGCGGTCGTCGCCACGAGGGTCTTGCCCTCACCGGTCTTCATCTCGGCGATGTTGCCGAGGTGCAGCGCCGCGCCACCCATGAGCTGCACGTCGAAGTGCCGCATGCCCAGGGTTCGCTTCGAGGCTTCACGGACGGCGGCGAACGCCTCCGGCAGGAGGTCGTCGAGGGTCTCGCCGTTGGCGTACCGCTCGCGGAGCTCCGTCGTCTCCTCCTGGAGTTCCTCGTCGGTGAGGCTCGCGAAGTCGTCCTCGAGGTCGTTGATCGCCGAGGCGTACGCCTTCAGCCGACGGAGGGTCCGCCCTTCACCGATGCGGAGGACCTTCTCCAACACGTTTGCCACGTGAGCTCCTTACGAAGTCGTCGTGCGCGGTCGACGCGCCCGATCAGCCAGTCATGCTAGCAACCCGCCGGGGTCCGGCGCTGGGAGCAGCGCGAGTGCGCACGACCCCGGACGGGACCGTGCGCACTCGGAGGTGGTGCGTCGCGTCGACTACGCGGTGGCGGACACGGACTCCTCGACGAGGACGTGTTCGCTCCCCCGGGCGTCGGCGCCCGGGTTCTCGTCGATGCCGATGACGCCGTAGTCCCAGCCCTTGCGGCGGTACACGACACTCGGGCGGTGGGTCTCCGAGTCGACGAACAGGTAGAAGTCGTGCCCGACGAGCTCCATGTGGTACAGCGCGTCGTCGACCGTCATCGGTGCGGCCTCGAAGACCTTCTGGCGGATGACGACCGGCGAGTACGCGGCGTCTTCCTCGTCACGCCCGGCTTCCTGGTCGGCGTCGACCACGGGGACGGCACCGGTGGCGACGGTCTCGATGAGCCTGCCGTCGGCGGGCTCGACGCCCATGCCCTCGAACGCCGCACCCGAGGCCTCGGCCACCGAGGTCGGACGGTGACGCCCGCGGTGCACCTTCTTGCGGTCACGTGCCCGGCGCAGGCGCTCGGCGATGCGCGCGAACGCCAGGTCGAAGGCGGCGTACTTGTCCGACGCGGCGGACTCGGCCCGGACGAGCGGTCCGGGTCCGATGAGGGTCAGTTCGACGCGGTCCTCGCCCTGCGCCCCGCTGCTCTTCTCGTGGTGCCGGCTCACCCGCACCTCGAAGGCGAGGGCCCGGTCGGCGAGCACGTCGATCTTCTCGGACTTCTGCTCCACGTAGGCCCGGAATCGGTCGGTGACCCCGACGTTGCGGCCCGTGATCGTCACGTCCATGGCGGCTCCCATCCACATTCGGCGGTTCGCCTGCGTCCGGCGAACACCAACGCCTTGCCGCGAGGCTAGACCCTGCGGGCTCGACCCGTGCCGGTGCGGGCCCGCGTGCCGGAGACCTCCACCGGATGCCCAGGCGACGTCCATCTCCGCGGCCGGGCGCTCGTGCTGGTCGTCGGCGTGCACGCTCACACCTCGACCGTGGCGGCGGCCACGCAGCGGACGACACGGCCACCGGCGGCCCGGACGGCCCGGATCGCCTCGGCCATCGTCACGCCGGTGGTGACGACGTCGTCCACGAGCACGACGTCCTGGCCGTCCACCCCGTCCGCGGCGAGGGTGCCGACGGTGGCCGCCACGCGCTCGATCGCGGTCCGTTCCTTCTGCCCCCGGCCGGCTGCCCCGGCCGCGTGCGGTCCGTCACCCCGCACCGGATCCGACAGCGGGACCCGCCGCAGGGCTCGTGCGCGACGGACGCCCGCACGCCGCAGCACCGTCACCACCGGGTCGAACCCGCGTCGCCGGTGCCCGCGCGGCGAGGGCGGGACCCGGAGGACCACCGTGCCCGCGGGCGCTGCGGCGAGCGCCGACCGGACGAGGTCCGCGGTCCGTCGGGTGAGCCCGCGGACGACGTCCACCCGCCCCCGCAGTTTCCACTCGAGCACGAGGGTGCGGACGAGACCGTCGTACTCGTGGGCGGCGTCGAGCCGGACCCCGGCGACGAGCCGGGTCCGCGTGGGGAGGGCGTCGAGTGCTGACCGGCAGGCGCGGCACAGGGCTCGGTCCGCGGCGCCGCAGCCGACGCAGACGACGGGCAGGACGAGGGCGAGGACCGTGGCGGCGGCATCGGACCAGGGCCGGTCCGCGCAGCGCGGTGGTGTCGGTGGGCGCGGCGAGGGCACGGGTGACGGGACGGCGGGTGGCGGGACGGCGGGCGTCTGGAGCGTCGGCATGACCCGATGGTGCCCGGCGCGGACCACCGGGCGTGGGCCGGCGGGACGGACTGTGGACGGGCCTCCCGGCCGGGCCGGATGTGCAGGACGAGGCGACCAGCCGGCACCGACCGGAGCAGCACCGACCCGACCAGCGCCGACCCGGCGGTCAGCGCTGCACGCCGACCAGCACCGGCCGGACCAGCACCGACCCGACGGTCAGCGCTGCACGCCGAGCACCGACGCCTCGACGCCGGTGGTGTCCCACGCGCCCCCGGTGGACTGCAGCACCGACCCGTCCGACATCCGGAGCAGCATCGCGCTGCCGCTCCCACCGACGATCCCCGTGGCCCGCCCGTCCGGCTTGGCGAGCGTGTCCCACTGGCCGCCGACGGTGGTGCGGACGACGCTCGAACCGGCGCTGGTGCGTCCGACCGAGGCGACGTCGAGCTCGTCGACCCAGGCGGCTCCGACGGGGTCGCCCTCGGCGGCCTGCACCCGGACCGGCGGTCCGAGTGAGGTCGGTGCCCGGTCCGACCCCCGGGTGATCGCGACGACGTAGAGCGCTGCTCCGTCGTCGGTGTCGAGCAGGGCCAGGGCGCGCGTCGAGTCGCGGGACACCTGGAATGACACGAGTTTCCCGTCCGGCAGGGTCGAGGTGACGGTGTGCGGGTCGCCGCCGAGGCCGTAGGCGGTGATCGACCGGGTGTCCGACTGCTGGGCGACCCAGACGAAGCCCTGGTCGTCGATGCTCGGGGCGACCAGGTCCTCCCGGGTGTCGATGCGGAGGGGGTCCTTGCCGGACCGGACGACGAACACGCCGTCGTCGTTGCCGACGGCGGCGACCGAGCCGGAGGCGGAGAGGGCCAGGGACTGCGGTCGGAGCCCGGCGATGCGGTCGCTGAGGCCGCCGCCGAGCGCGGTGACGTCTCCGGTGCCGGCCGTCGCGTACCCCGTGACCCGGTCCTGCACGACGAGTGGACGGGCGTCGACGTCGGGGTTGCGTTGCGCGCTCGTGCCGCTGGAGTCGGGCAACGGGACGGGGACGCCCTCGACCGTGAGGTCGACCGACGAGATCGTGGCGACGGAGGAGAGCGAGTCGGTGAGCTGTTCGCGCATCCGGACCTTCTCGACCGTGTTCGCCCGGAGCGCCTCGCTCGACAGGTCGACCTGCGCGCTGCCGCTCTCGATCGTGACGGCGTTCAGCGAGAGCTGCGTGCCCTCGGGGAACGAGGACACGACCGAGCCCTCGAGCCACTCGGCGGGTCCGGCGAGCAGGGCGCTGACGATGCGGGTGCTCGTCGAAGACCGGGCCAGGAACCACCGTTCGTCGGGGACGAGGAACCGGTAGGTCGGGTCGTAGAAGTACAGGGCGTGCGGCTGGAACACCGAGGTGAAGTTGACCGGCGACAGGATGATCCCGTCGGGGGCGTAGCTGATGCGCCACTGGCCGTCCTCGCGGACGAACTGGAACGTCAGCGTCGAGGACGTCGGCCGGACGGCCTGGGTGTACTCGCCGTCCGCGTCGACCGAGGCACTTGCCGTCAGGGTGTAGGTGAGTTCCTCGTCCCCGACCCGTTCCACGTCGCCGTCGCCCTGCCGGATGGTGACGCCCTGGCGCGGGTTCCACTTCTGCGAGAACCCGCTGCTGAGGAACTCGCGGGCGACCGCGTAGTCGTTCTGGGCACCGGTGGCGGCGTCGATGAACTGCGTGAGCAGGTCGGTCTGGTTCGCGCCGTCCTCCGGCCCGGTGGGGCGGTAGTCGACGCCGCCCGTAGGCGACTCGTCGGTGATCGACTGCCCGGAGCGGACCGGGCCGCCGGTCGGGATCGCGGCACAGGCGGTGGCGCCGAGCAGCGTCACGGCGGCGAGCGCGGCCGTGAGCACGAGCCGGAGGCGCGTGGTGCGGGTCCGGGTCATGCCGGTTCCTCCGTTCCGGTCGGTCCCTCGTAGGACTCGTCGAGTGCGGGCAGCGGGATCGCGGAGGTCGGCGGGGCCTCACTGCTCCGGCGGGGCAGGGTGAGCACGAACGCGGACCCTTCGCCTGGTCGGGACCACACGTCGATGCGGCCGCCGTGCAGCTGGGCGTCGCCGAGGCTGATGGCGAGCCCGAGTCCGGTGCCGCCGATGGTGCGCTTGCGGCTCGGGTCGGCCCGCCAGAAGCGGTCGAACACGCGCGCGGTGTCCTCCGCCGGCATCCCGACTCCTCGGTCACGCACCGCGATGGCGACGGACCGGGAGTCGCTGTCGACCACGACGTCGACCGGGCGGCCGTCCCCGTGCTCGATGGCGTTGCCGACGAGGTTCCGGAGCACCCGGCGGATCCGACGGGCGTCGAGCTGCATGGTGGTGTGTCCGCCCGGGGTGGCCAGGCGCAGTTCGATCTCGGCGCGGTCGGCGAGCGGGCGGAACTCCTCGACGATGTCGGCGGCGAGCGCGGCGGGGACGACCGGTTCGGTCTCGAGTTCGACGGCCTGTGCGTCGTACCGGGAGATCTCGAGCAGGTCGGCGAGCAGCAGTTCGAACCGGTCGACCTGGGCGTGCAGCAGTTCCGCAGAGCGGGCGACGGACGGCTCGAAGGCGTGGCGGGCGTCGAACAGCAGATCGCCGGCCAGGCGGATCGTGGTGAGCGGGGTGCGGAGCTCGTGCGAGACGTCGGACACGAAGCGCTGCTGGACGCGCGAGAGCTCGGCCAGCTGGGTGATCTGCCGGCTGACGGCGTCGGCCATGTCGTTGAAGCTCCGGGCCAGCGTCGCGATGTCGTCCTCGCCCCGGACCGGGATGCGTTCGTCCAGGCGGCCGGCGGCGATCTTGCGGCTGGTCTCGGCAGCGCCGCGGATCGGGACGACGACCAGGCGCACCACGAGCGAGGTGACGAGGGCGATGAGCACGATGAGGGCGACACCGCCGATCGACAGGGTCTGCGACACGAAGTCGAGCGTCTGCTGCGCGTCGGACAGGTCGTACACGATGTAGAGCTCGTACTGCCCGGCGCTCGGGATCTGCAGGGTGGACCCGACGGCGAGTCCCGGCCCCCGGCCGCCCGGCCCGTCGAGCCGCACGGGCTGCAGGCTGAGCTCACCGGTGTCGGCGGCGACCCGTTTCCGCAGGTCGTCGGTGATCACGGAGTCGGGGAACCCGGTGCTGGCGACGTTCTGCAGGATCTGCGGGGTCCGGGCTCCCGGTGTCCGTTCGATCGCGATGCTCGTCCCACCCGGACTGGTCGTGTTCGAGAGGATCGCGTTCTGCGCCTCGCTCTGCAGCGACTCGAGTTCGGTCTGGTTGTTGTCCTCGGCCGCGGTCGCCGCGTCGAAGATGTTCTGCGCGACGATCGTCGCGCGCGCCGACTCGGCCTCGATCTGGTCGCGGCGCTGCGCGTAGACGTTGTTCGAGATGCTCACCATGACCGCGGTGCCGATCACGGCGACGGCGAGCCCGGTGGTCGCGACGGTGATCGCGGCGGAGCGGACCATCAGCGAGCGACGCCAGAGGTACGCGATCCCGCGCCAGATCCGGCGGAGCCAGGTGCGGACCCGCCGGCGCACGCGGCGGAACGGCGCCGGAGCCGACGACGACGGCACGGACGTCAGCTCTGCGCGCCGGCCCGGTACCCGACCCCGCGGACGGTGGTCACGATGCGCGGGTTGTCCGGGTCGTGCTCGATCTTGGCGCGGAGGCGCTGCACGTGCACGTTCACCAGGCGGGTGTCCGCCTTGTAGTGGTAGCCCCAGACCTGCTCGAGGAGCATCTCGCGCGTGAACACCTGGCTGGGCTTCTCGGCGAGCGCCCGGAGCAGGTCGAACTCCAGCGGGGTGAGGGCGATGGCCGCGTCGCCCCGGCGGACCTCGTGCCCGGGGACGTCGACGACCAGGTCACCGACGTGCAGGACGGTCGCGTCGGTCGCGGTCGGCCGCAGGCGGGTCCGGATCCGGGCGACGAGCTCCTTCGGGTTGAACGGCTTCACGACGTAGTCGTCGGCACCGTTCTCGAGCCCGGCGACGACGTCGGCGGTGTCGCCCTTGGCGGTGAGCATGATGATCGGGGTGCCACTCTCGGCCCGGATCCGTCGGCACACCTCGATGCCGTCGATACCGGGCAGCATGACGTCGAGCAGCACGAGGTCGGGCTTCGTCGCGTGGAACGCCTCGACGGCGTCGTTGCCGTCGGCACTGAAGTCGGGCTCGTAACCCTCCGACCGGAGGACGATGCCGATCATCTCGGCGAGGGCCTGGTCGTCGTCGACGACGAGGATGCGCGGTGTCATGGGATGCGGACTCCGGAGGGCAGGGTGGGCACCCAGGGACGGGTGCTCTCCGCTCACGATAGCCGAGGCCCCGTCATCGGAGGTTTTCCGACAGGATGGACACGGTCGCGCTGTTCCGGCAGCGACCAGGCGAGGGGGCAGTTCGATGGTCGACGACGGATGGCAGGTCCCGGGGGCGAACGGGCCGCAGCACGGTGGCGGTGCGCAGCCGCCGCTGACGCCGCAACCGCAGGCACCGCAGTACCCGACAGCATCGCCGTACCCGACGGCCTCGCCGTACCCGACGGCCTGGGGCCCGGTCGGACAGCCGGGAGGCACGCCCGCCCCCGGCTTCCCCGTCCCGCCCATCGGTGGGCCGGCCCCACTACCGCCCGCGTCCCGCCCGGTGATCCCCCTCCGGCCGCTGGGTCTCGCGGACGTGCTGGCCGGCGCCTTCACGGTCTTCCGCCGCAACGCCCGCGTGCTGCTCCTCTGGGCCGTCCTGCTCTCCGGTGTCCTCGGGCTGCTGGCCACCCTCGGCACCACGGCCGGTCAGCGGATCCTGCAGAGCCGTGTGCTCTCGGCCGTCGACGGCGGTGCCCGTGGGGAGACGGACAGCATCATCGCCGGCACGGTGACCCTGTACGCGGTGCTGTCGATCGGCCTGCCCTTCCTGACCTACCTGGCGCGCGGGTTCCTCGTCGCCCCGGTCGCGGTCGACACCGGGCAGCGCGTGCTCGGCCGGCGTGGCACGTTCCGCGGCCTGTGGTCGCTGCTCGCCGGGCGCCGTGGTGCCGTGATCGGCTGGATCGTCCTGCAGCTCGTCGCCGGGATCGCGGTCGCCGTCGTCTTCGTCGTGGTCGTGATCGCGTTCGTGGCCGCCCTCGCCGCGGGCCGGAGCTCGGCCGGCTGGTACGTGTTGGCGATCGTCGTCATGGCCCTCGGGTTCACGGTGCTCCTGGCCTTCCTGGTCACCCGGTTCGCCTTCACGGTGCCGACGATCGCGCTCGAGGGACGCGGGGTCTTCTCGGCGGCCGGACAGTCGTGGCGGCTCACCCGCGGCGCGTTCTGGCGCACGTTCGGCATCCTGCTGCTCGTGCAGGTCGTGCTCGGGATCGCGGGCAGCATCGCCAGCATCCCGCTCACCCTCGGGCTGAGCCTGTTCTCCGGCGTGTTCGACCCGCTGGGGCAGACCGCGTCCACGAGCGGCAGCCCGTCGGTCGGCGGCGTCATCGCCCTCGTCATCGGCAGCCTGCTCGTCATCGCGGTGCAGTCCGTGACGGACGTGCTGAGCGCCTCCGTCGTGACCTTCCTGGCGATCGACCGCCGCATCCGCACCGAGGCGCTCGACCAGCGCATCGCATCGCACCTGGACACCGGGCAGCCCGCGGACCCGTTCGCGCCGCACGCCCCGGTGGCGCGTCCGCCGTGGACGCCGGGCGCGCCGTGGCAGCAGCCGCAGCAACAGTGGCAGCCCCAGCAGCCGTGGCAGCCCCAGCAGGGCTGGCCGCAGCAGCAGCCGCAGCCGCAGCAGCAGCCGTGGAGCCCGCAGCAGCCCCCGCAACCGCAGCAGGGCTGGCAGCCCGAGCAGCCCCAGCAACCACAGCAGCCGCCACAGCCCTGGACCCCGCAGCCGCCGGACACCCGCGGATGAGCACCCCAGGGCCCGACGAGGCGCGCCGACTGCTCGAGCAGGAACTCGCCCACCGGGAGTACCGCGGCGCGCAGGAGACGTGGTGGGACCGGGCCTCGCGGTCGTTCCTCGACTGGCTCGGCTCCTTGGCCCCGGACGGTGTCGGTTCCCCCGGCGTCGGCCGCACCCTGCTCGTCATCGCCGTCCTCGTGCTCGTCGCCGTGGTCGTCCTGGTCGTGGTCACACGAGGCCTCCCCCGCCGCCGTGCCCGCCTCCGGCCGACGGCACCCGGCGGCGTCTTCGACGACGACGACCTCCGCTCGGCACAGGTCGTGTCCGCCGCCGCCTCGGCCGCGTTCCGCGCCGGGGACTGGGCGACCGCCGTCCTCGAGGGGTACCGCGCCCTCGCCCGCGGGCTCGGCGAACGCGACCTGGTCCTCGTCGTGCCGGGTGCCACCGCGCGCGCGATCGCCGACCGCGCCACCGTCCCGTTCCCGCAGTTCGGCGACGTGCTCCGCGGTGCCTCCGACACGTTCGACGCCGTCCGCTACCTGGGCGCCGAAGCCGACGAGTCCGCCGCCCGTCGCGTCCTCGAGACCGAGCGCGCCGTCCGGGAGGCCCGCCCCACCCCCACGGACCGGCCGGCGGTCCCCGCGTGAGCGCCCCGACGGCACCGGCAGAGGCAGCGGCACCGACCGGGGTCCCCGCTGCCGCGACCGCCGCTGGCGAGGACCGGAAGCCGCGCTCGGACCGCGTCCTCCGCGTCGTCGGCTGGATCGCGGTCGTCGTGGTCGGGTTGCTGCTCGCCGCCCTGACCGCCGCGGTGGGCCAGGGTGACCCGCAGCGACCCGTCCCGCTCGACCCGACCTCGACGGCGACCAGCGGGTCCCGGGCCGTGGTCCGGGTCCTCGAACAGCAGGGCACCCGGGTCGACGTGGTCCACGACGCCGACGCGCTCGACGTCGGCACGGGTGACACGGTCCTGGTCGACGACTCCGCCGGGGTGCTCGACCGTGGCGTGGCCCGTCGCATCGCACGGACGGCTCCCGACGTGGTGCTCGTGACGAACGACCCGGGCGTCCTGGAGTCCTTCGACGTCGACGCCCGTCCGGCGGGCAGCACCTCGTCGACCCGCGTGGCCTCGACCGCGTCCTGCCCGATCCCGGCGGCGCGGACCGCGGGCTCCGTCACCGTCGTCGGTGCCACCTACGACACCGACGACCCGACGGTGGAACGCTGTGCACCGTCCGGCACGGGGGCGGACACCCACTGGGGGTTGCTCCGGACCACCACGGCGGACGGTCGGGTCACCCTCCTCGGCACCACCGGCGTCCTCCGCAACGACACCGTCACCCGTGCCGGCAACGCCGCCCTCGCGCTCGGTCTGCTCGGCAGCGGCGACCGCCTGGTCTGGTACGTCCCCACCGCCGCGGGCAGCGACGCGGCCCCGTCCCTCGGTGACCTCGCGCCGCCGTGGTTGCCGAGCGCCATCGCCGTCCTCGGGCTCGTCGCGGTCGCGGCCGCACTCTGGCGCGGCCGCCGGCTCGGGCCCCTGGTCGTCGAACGCCTGCCCGTCGTCGTCCGTGCCGCCGAGACCACCGAGGGACGCGCCCGCCTCTACGCCCGGGTCCGCGACCGCACCCACGCCCTCGACACCCTCCGACTCGCGGCCGTCCGGCGGATCGGACGCAGCCTCGGGCTCCCCCGGTCGGCCCACGTCGACGAAGTCGTCCGGCGCACCGCCGCCGTGACCGGGCGGTCCGCCGACCGCGTCGGCGCCGTGCTCGTCGGCGGCAGCACCGATGACGACCGTGCGCTCGTCGACGGGGCAGCCGCCCTGGACGAACTCGAGCACGCGGTCCGCCGAGCCCGCTCCGGGGACGCGGGACGGGCCTCCCGGCCGGCGCCCGACGCACCTGCGCAACCGACACCACCGACCACGCCCGAACGACCAGGAGGACGATCGTGACCGACCTGCCCACCACCCCGCCCTCCGGCAAGGCCGCCGTGCCTGCTTCCGAGCCTGCCGCCGTGCCTGCCGCCGGGCCGACCCCGGGCGGTGACCCGCTCCGCGAGGTGCTCGGCCGTGTCCGCACCGAGGTCGGCAAGGCCGTCGTCGGGCAGGAGGGCGCCGTCTCCGGCATGATCGTCGGGCTGCTCGCCCAGGGCCACGTGCTGCTCGAGGGCGTCCCCGGTGTCGCGAAGACCCTGCTGGTCCGCAGCCTCGCCGCGGCGATGTCGCTCGACACCAAGCGCATCCAGTTCACGCCCGACCTGATGCCCGGCGACGTCACCGGCTCGCTCGTCTACGACGCCTCGACCGGCACCTTCCCGTTCCGCGAGGGGCCGGTGTTCACGAACGTGCTGCTGGCGGACGAGGTGAACCGGACCCCGCCGAAGACGCAGTCCGCCCTGCTCGAGGCCATGGAGGAACGGCAGGTCAGCGTCGACGGCGCAGCGCGGATGCTGCCCGACCCGTTCTTCGTCGCCGCCACGATGAACCCGATCGAGTTCGAGGGCACCTACACGCTCCCCGAGGCACAACTCGACCGGTTCCTCATGAAGCTGACGCTCGACCTGCCGCCCCGCGAGGTCGAGTGGCAGGTCCTCCGCCGCCACGCCGACGGGTTCGTGCCGCGCGACGTCCGCTCGGCGGGGATCGTCCCCGTGGTCGGCGTCGACGAGGTCCGGGCCGCGCAGCGCGCGGTGCGTGCCGTCGGTGCCCGGGACGACGTCCTCGCCTACGTCGTGGACCTGGCCCGCGCCACCCGCCGGGCCCCCTCCGTCCGGATCGGCGTCAGCCCGCGCGGGTCCACCGCGCTGCTGGCGGCCGCGAAGGCGTGGGCGTGGCTGACCGGCTACGACGCGATCACGCCCGACCACGTCCAGGCGATGCTGCTGCCCGTGTGGCGGCACCGACTGCGGATCGCCGCCGACGCCGAGCTCGAGGGCGTCGACGCGGACGGTGTGCTGCAGCAGGTCCTCGAACAGGTCCGGGTGCCGATCTAGTGGCGGTCTCGGGTCGGTTCGTCGCGCTCCTGGCGGTCGCCGTCGTCCCCACCGTGCTGCTCGGCAGCGGATGGGGCGCCCTGGCGTGGATCGGCCTGCTGCTCCTGGCGAGCGCCGTCGACCTGCTGCTCGCCGCGGACCTCACCCGCGTCCGGGTCGACCGCCGGATGCCGCGACTCGCGCGTCGCGACACCGCGGCGGAGGGCACGCTCGTCCTGACCAACGACGGCAGCCGCGTCCTCCGCGCCCTCGTCCGGGACATGTGGGAGCCGTCGGCCGGCCAGGAACCGCGTCGCGTCCGTCTGACGGTGCCGTCCGGCGAACGCCGCACCGCCCGGATGCGCTTCACCCCGTTCCGCCGCGGACGACGGACCACCACCGGGATCGCGGTCCGGGCCTCGGGTCCACTCGGCCTCGTCGCCCGCCAGCGGGTCGTCCCGGCCCCCGGCGAACTCGTCGTCACGCCGCCGTTCCGGTCCCGGCGCCACCTGCCGTCCCGACTCGCCCGGCTCCGCGAACTCGACGGCGAGACCACGCTGCAGCTCCGTGGACACGGCACCGAGTTCGACTCCCTCCGCGACTACGTCCGCGGTGACGACGTCCGCTCCATCGACTGGCGGGCCACCGCGCGCCGCCAGGACCTGGTCGTCCGCACCTGGCGCCCCGAGCGCGACCGCCGCGTCGTCGTCATCGTCGACGCCGGACGCGCGGGCGCCGGCCGGGTCGACGACGAACCCCGCCTGGACACCGCCATCGAGACGGCGCTCCTCGTCGGTGCCCTCGCGGCAGCCGCCGGTGACCGGGTCGACCTCGTCGTGCTCGACGACGCCGTACGCGGGCGGGTGCACAGCGCGACCCGCTCGGACGTGGTCCAGCGGTTCGGCGAGACCCTCGCGCTGGCCGAGCCGGAACTCCGGCCGACCGACTGGGCCGCGGTCCCCGGGATCGTCGACGCCGTGACCACGCAGCGCGCCCTCGTGGTGCTCGCGACCAGCCTCGACTCGGTGGGCGCCTCCGGCGACCTGCTGACGGTCCTTCCCCTGCTCGCTCGGCGTCATGCCGTCGTCGTGACGTCCGTCGAGGACCCGGCCGTGGCGCGGATGGCGGCGACCGGCGAGGGCGACCGGCGGGGCGGGAGCGAGGCGGGCCTCCCGACCGGGACCGCTGCGACCCACGGGTCGGTCGACGTGTACCGGCGCGCGGCCGCGGAACGGTCGCTGCTCGACGCCGACGGCGTCGCGGACGTCGCCCGTCGCGCCGGCGCGGAGGTCATCCGTGGTCTGCCCGAGGAGGTCCCGCCGCGGACCGCCGACGCGTACCTGCGGGCGAAGGCGGCCGGGCGGCTCTGATCTGATCGGGAGGCGCCGGCCGGGAGGCGCTGGTCGGCACTGTCAGCCGGCGACGATCTCGGAGGCTCCCCGGTCGAACTCGTCAATGTCGCCGCGCTCCCCGGCACGGTGCGCGCGCCCGCCGACCACCCACTGGTACGTCAGGACCAGCGCGAGCGCCACCGTGCCGATGCCGATCTTGACCGGCCACGGCCAGTCCTGCCGGGTCACCGTCCCCTCGACGATCCCGGAGAGCAGCAGGGTGAGCACGAGGCCGATCGCGACCGTGATGAGCGCGCGGCCGTCCTCGGCGAGGGCCTGCGCGCGGGTCCGGTGTCCCGGGGCGATCCACGACCACGCGATCATCAGGCCGGCACCACCCGCCAGGAAGATCGAGTACAGCTCGAGCTGCCCGTGCGGTGCGATGTAGAGGAAGAAGTCCCCGAGCCGCCCCTGCGAGTGCATGATCGACGCCGAGACGCCGAGACTCACCGCGTTCTGCACGATCGAGTACGGCACGAAGAGCCCGGTGATGCCGAACGCCACCATGCTCGCGGCGATGTACGCGTTGTTCGTCCACACCTGCGCCGTGAACGCGCCGAGCCCGTGGTCGGAGTAGTAGTCGACGAAGTCCTGTGTGGCGTACCGGCGGAGCGCCGAGTCCGAGCCGAACGTCGCGACGGCACCGGGCGTCGAGGTGATCCAGACGGCCGTGACGGCGGCGATCAGGACGGTCGCGACGGCGACCCAGATCGTCACCCAGCGGATCCGGTACAGCGCAGCCGGCAGCTGCAGGGCGAAGAAGCCGACGACGGCGGTCACCGGGTCGACCGGCGTGCCCGTGAAGCGGAGCCGCGCACGGTGCAGGGTCAGCGACAGCCGGTCCCCGGTCGCCGAGCGTGGGGACACCTGCCGGATGCGGGCGAGGTCCGTCGCGGCCGACTGGTAGTCCGCGAGCATCCGGTCGACGTCGTCACCGGAGGTCGGACGACGCCGTGCGAGCCGGTCGAGTTCGTCCCACCGCGCACGATGTGTCTCCGCGTAGGCGTCCAGGTCCATGCGCTCCCCCTCGTGCTGGTCGGAGCCGCGCTCCGGGTCCCCGACCGCTCGTGGTCGTGTTCCGACAGAATGATCCCATGCCGAAGCGCGCCACGCCCCGGGACCTCGCGGACCGCCGCTTCGTCCGCGCCCTCGACGACACCGACGACGCCCTCGTCGTCGGGGAGGCGGTCGCCCTCGACGTCGTCCCCGCGAGCATCGTGTTGCGGGGCGCGGCGGCCCTGCTCGACGCGCTGTGCCTCGTCGCGCTCCTCGTGATGCTGCTGCTCGGGCTGTCGCGCGTCATGCCGGCCGACATCGACTCCGGCTGGGCCGCCGCGACCCAGATCGTCGTGATGGTCGTCATCTTCGTGCTCGTACCGGCGGCCGTCGAGACCGTGACGCGTGGCCGGAGCGTCGGCCGGTACGCCCTCGGCACCCGGGTGGTGCGGGTCGACGGCGGCGCGGTGTCGTTCCGGCACGCGTTCACCCGGGCGCTCGTCGGGCTCCTCGAGCTCTGGCTGACCGTGGGGTCGCTGGCGCTGCTCGTCGCCCTGTTCGGGTCCCGCCCTCGGCGACTCGGCGACCTGCTGGCCGGCACCGTCGTGCAGCACGAGCGCCTGCGGCGGTCGGTCGATCCGGTCGTGACGCTGCCGCCGTCGCTCGTCGGATGGGCCGGCGTCGCGGACGTCCGCCGGCTGCCGCAGCGGCTGGAGAACCGGATCGCCGCGTTCTTCCGGGGTGCGGGGTCGGTTCAGCCCGGCCTGCGCGCCGAGGTGGCCCGGGCCCTGGCGGCGGAGGTCGCCGACTACGCCCAGCCGGTGCCGACGGTGCCGGCCGAGGAGTTCCTCGCCGGGGTGGTCGCCCTGCGCCGTGCCCGTGACCTGCGGGCGTTCACCGGGCGGGCGCGCACCCTCGAGCGGGCGAGCGTCGCCGCGGGGGCGCGTCCGCCGGGCTTCCCGCGCTGACGCCCGGACGCCCGGACGCCCGGACGCCCGAACGACGCTGCGCACCGGTCCGGGTTCAGTAGCGGTACTGCTCCGACTTGTAGGGGCCGTCGACCGGAACGCCGATGTACGCGGCCTGCTCCGTCCGGAGTTCGGTGAGCCGGACCCCGAGGGCGTCGAGGTGCAGCCGCGCGACCTTCTCGTCCAGGTGCTTCGGCAGCACGTACACGCCGATCGGGTACTGGTCGAGCCGGGTGTGCAGCTCGATCTGCGCCAGCACCTGGTTGGTGAAGGAGTTGCTCATCACGAAGGACGGGTGCCCGGTCGCGTTGCCGAGGTTCATCAGGCGGCCTTCGCTGAGCACCAGGATCGAGCGGCCGTTCGGCAGGCGCCACTCGTGCACCTGCGGCTTGATCTCGACCTTCTCGGCACCGGCCATCAACTCGAGGCCGGTCATGTCGATCTCGTTGTCGAAGTGCCCGACGTTCGCCACGATCGCCAGGTGCTTCAGGGCGAGCATGTCGTCCACCCCGACGACGCCGAGGTTGCCGGTGCAGGTCACGACGATGTCCACCTGGTCGGCGACGTCCTGCAGCCGGGCGACCTGGTAGCCGTCCATCGCTGCCTGGAGCGCGCAGATCGGGTCGACCTCGCTGACGATGACGCGGGCACCCTGGCCGCGGAGGGCCTCGGCCGCCCCCTTGCCGACGTCGCCGTAGCCGACGACGAAGGCGACCTTGCCGCCGATGAGGACGTCGGTCGCGCGGTTCAGACCATCCGGCAGCGAGTGCCGGATGCCGTACTTGTTGTCGAACTTCGACTTGGTGACCGAGTCGTTGACGTTGATCGCCGGGAACTTCAGCTCACCGGTGCGCGCCAGTTCGTACAGGCGGTGCACGCCCGTGGTGGTCTCCTCGGTCACGCCTTCGATGTCGGCGGCGATCCGGGTCCAGCGGTCGGCGGACTGCTCGAGCGAGGACGCGACCGTGGCCAGCACGATCTTCCACTCGGCGCTGGCGTCCGGCTCGGCGTCCGGCACGCGACCGGCGGCTTCGGCGTCCACGCCGGTGTGCACGAGCATCGTGGCGTCGCCGCCGTCGTCGAGGATCAGGTTGGGGCCGGTCCAGTCGGCGCCGGACGCTGCGGCCTCGGCGCTCCAGTCGAAGACCTGGTTCGTGCACCACCAGTACTCGTCGAGGGTCTCGCCCTTCCAGGCGAACACCGGGATGCCGACGGGGGCGTCCGGGGTGCCGGTCGGCCCGACGGCGACGGCGGCCGCGGCTTCGTCCTGCGTGGAGAAGATGTTGCAGCTGGCCCAGCGGACCTGCGCCCCGAGGGCGACCAGCGTCTCGATGAGGACCGCGGTCTGCACGGTCATGTGCAGGGAGCCGGCGATGCGGGCCCCGGCGAGCGGCTGCGCGGCACCGAACTCGTCGCGGAGGGCCATCAGGCCGGGCATCTCGTTCTCGGCGAGACGGATCTGGTGGCGTCCGGCCTCGGCGAGCGAGAGGTCGGCGACGCGGAACGGGACGGCGGCGCGGGTGTCGGTCGGCATGCCCGTCAGTCTTCCACGCGCCGCCGACGACGGTGGGGTCTCGTGACGTCCGTGGACAGCGCCACGGGAACGGCCGCCGGTGCAGGAGAGCGCTGGACGGGCCTCCCGTCAGGAGGGGTGACGCTCCGGCGTCCGCGGCGGTGGGTCGCGGCGGATCACCCGCCAGCCCTGCGGGACCCGCAGCGTCGCCGCGTGCCGGGCACAGAGGTCGTACCCGTGCGGTTCGACGCGACCGGAGAGCGGCCCGACGACGACCATCGAGTCGGCGTAGTCGTACGTCAGGGTCGCCGAGGCGCCCGCGCCACAGGCGACCTTGCTGCAGATCCGTACGTCCATACCGGAGACGACCCTACCGGCCGTGTCCCGGGGACCCTGCCCGGGGTGCGGCCGCGTACGATGGCCGGATGCGCCGCAAGCCCAGGATCGTCACCCCGGTCGACCGTGCACGCGGACGCTCCCGCCACGGCCGCGGCCACCGGTCGAGCGTGACCGGACCCGAGCTCGCGCCGGTCATCACCCGTGCCGAGACCTTCGACCGCATCGTCGGCGACACCGCCCACTACCTGGTCGGACTCTGGCCGGGAGAACTGGCGGGCGTGGTGTTCCAGGTCGCGGACATGCCGACGGACACCGGCCTGCCGGACGAACTGCCCCGGTGGCGCATCGAGCGCGACGACCGTCGGGTGACCGTCTTCCGGATCCCGGTCGAGCGGGTCACCCACAGCCCCGAGAAGGACGACGTGGACCGGCGGATCGTCGTCGAGACCGCGGTGTTCCGCGCGGTAGCGGAGCTGCTCGACAAGGACCCGTGGGACCTGGCACCGGACCGCTACCGCCACTGGTGACGGACCGGGCCGAGCCCTAGGGGTAGATGCGCACCGGGCTCGAGACCTCGGTCTCCGGCCGCACCGGGAACCCGGCGATGCCGTCGTCCCCCTGGTACGTGACCCCGGCGACCAGCCCGTCCGCGCCGCTGATCGTGACCTGCTGTGCGGTCGGCACCTTCACCGTGGCGGTCGAACCGGAGGTGACCTGCACCTCCTGCGAGTCGTCGCCCGAGCGCACGGTGACGGTCGCGTCCTGCCGGGTCGGGTTGACGAGGTTCAGCCGCGCCCCCGAGCCGGCGGCGACCGCGGTGACCGTGGTGCCCGAGAGCGGCTCGGCCGAGGCGAACCAGCCCAGGTCGGTCCGATCGTCGTCGGTGGGGGTCGTGGTGCGTGCGCCCGCGACGATCGGCACCGACGAGTCGATCGTGAACGAGTAGCGCCCGTCCGGGAAGTCGTCGAGCGGCACGTCGGTGACGACGCCCGGCTCGGCGGTGGCGTCGACCGTCGTACCACCGCCGTCCGCCGTGGTGATGCCGAGGGTGACGCGCGCGACCTCGGTGCCCGGCACGTAGAGGCGGAGGACCGGGCCCGCGTCGGCGGTGTCCTCACCGCGCTGGGCACCCTCGGCGTCGTCGAGGACGACCGCGGGGATGACCTGGCTGCGCGACGGTGCCGCCCCGCCGGACACGATGTCGAACCCGCCGGGGGTGAGCGTCCGGACGACGGTCTCCTGCATGTGGGCGACGATCTGGCCGCCGGACGAGGTGACGTGCACGACGGTCGAGCCCTGGTCGGTGACGAAGCCGGAGAGCGGCACGACCTTCTGCGAGTTCGGGGCGACCACGATGCCGGTGGTCCCCGGGGCACTGACGATGCCGGTGGCGTCGGCGATGGTCAGGTCGACGGTCGCGTTGACGTCGGTCGGGTTGCTGAGCGTGACCAGGCTGGTGCGGCCGGTCTCGGTCGATCCGCCGACCAACCACGTCGACTGCGACGGGTCGTCACAGGAGGCTGCGCCCACGCCGACGACGTCGCCGTCGGACACGCTCTGGTAGCTGCTGCCCGCGACCTGCGGCGCGGTCTCCCCCGCCGGTGCGGTGAGGAGCGTCGGTGCGCTGCTGCCGGTGCTCGCGCTGCCGAGCTCACTGCGGTCGACCCGGTCGCCGGTGGTGGCCGTGGCGATCTGCGGCGACCCGATGGTGCTCGCGCGGGTGGCGTCGTTGCCGGCGTCGTCGGACAGACGCAGGGCGCTGCCGGCGCAGACGCGCTCCGCGGCGGCCGGCACCGGGGTGACGGTCCGACCGGCGGGGTGTCCCGGGTCCTCGGTGGTGCCGATCGTGTGTGCGGCGGCGATCGTGCCGACCGCGACGATCACGGCGACGGCGGTGGCGGTGCCGCGGAGGGCCCAGCGGCGCGCGGTGCTCGTGCTCATTCGTCGCGCTCCTCGTCGAAGGTGGTGGCGGGTTCGTCGGCCTCGAGGACGTTCGACGTCGCACGGCGGCGGCGCGGCGCGGTCGGCACGGCGAGCAGTGCGGCAGCGCCGAACACCACGCCGATCACCACGAGGTAGAGCACGTGCGTGGCCTTCGCGGCGGCCGAGCCGGTGCTGGTCCGGTCGACGGCGCCCTCGTAGTGGAACAGCGACCCGTTGGTGGTCTCGCCGATGCTCGTGAAGCGGGCGTCCTGACCGATCGCACCGGCGGCACGGTCGTGGACGGCGCGGGCCTCCGGGTCGGCAGGGGCGTCGTCGAGCAGGACGAAGCTGACGCCGAGGTCACGGAGCGCCGGCTCGGGGTCGTAGCCGCTGCGGCTCGCGAGGTTGCCGGCCAGGGTCGCCAGGCGGCTGCCCGACCGGCTCAGCGAGAGCGCGGTGGCGTCGAGGGTGGACTGGTCGTCGAGCGTGGAACCCTGGCCGCGTTCGAGGGCGACCGCGAGCGAGCCGTCGGTCTGCGGCTGGACGACGAGCGTGCCGACGTCGGGGTTCGCCTGCGCCTCGGCGTTGACGTAGGCGCTGAGCACCCGGCCCGAGGTCGGCTGGATGGCCGCGCGGTCGAGGTAGAAGGCGGCGAAGGCCGGGGCGACCGCGACGGCGGCGAACACCGTCGCGACGAGTCCGACCACCGGTGCGGCCCGGGGGACGGTGTCGACACCGATGCAGGCGGCGACGACGATCGCGAGGGCGAACACCGACAGCGCACTGCCCGGCCAGACGATCGTGGTGGTGGACCCGACGCCGGTGACGGCCAGGTGCGTGGCGCCGAACGCGGTCGCGTAGCCGAGGAGTGCGGCGACCAGCGCGGTGCCGGCGAGCGACCAGCGGTGACCGAGGACGGCTCCGACGGCGCTGGCGGCGACCGGCAGGGCCAGCACCGCCATCACGATGGGCAGCACCGCGTCACCGAGGCCGAGCGGCGCGACCGCGGACAGCCAGCCGTTCCAGTCCGGCAGCGGCTGCCCGATCGCGAGCTGCAGGGCGCTCGGCGCGGGCGTGGCGGAGGGGACGCCCGGGTCGGCGAAGACCGCGAGCGGGTTGCCCCGGGCGATCTGCGCGAGCACGAGCGGGACGAAGAGCACCGCGGCGGGCACCGGCACGAACACGCGTCGGTGTGCGTGCCGCCAGCCGACCACGAGGGCGACGAGCCAGCCGATGAGCAGCACCGGCAGGAGTGACGGTGCCGAGGCGGCGATGACGGCGAAGAGCAGGGCGGCGCCCGAGGCCGACGCCCAGGAGCGGTGCGCCTCGACGAGGGTCAGGAACAACCAGGGCAGCAGCACGTGGGCGATCACGGCGCCGAGGTGACCCGTGGTGACCGCACCGACGAGCGCGGGAGCGACTGTGTAGAGGACCGCGCCGATGACCGGCACCCAGGTGCGCGTCGTCACCTTGCGCACCGCGGCCCACGCACCGAGGGCGGCGAGCGGGAAGGACAGCAGCATGACCACCACGACCGAGGTGGACGGCGACCAGAACGTGATCGAGCCGAGCACCGCGACGACCGCGGCGAAGGGGTCCGACGGGCCGGTGAACCCGGTCCCGAGGGAGTGCCAGCCGAACCCGACGTTCCGCCAGAGGTCGCCGACGTCGGTGCTCAGCGGCAGCAGTCCGCCGCCGGTGAGCGCGGGCGACCCGAGCAGCGGGAAGAGCGTGACGACGCTGAGCACGGCCGCCGCGAGGACGACCCAGATGCCGCCGTCGGCCAGGAACGAGGCGCGGGCGATCGGCGCGTCCTCGACCCGCGCGAGCTCGACGTCGCGGGAGGTCGTGCGGTGTTCATGCACCCGCCGCCAGCTGATCCGGAGCGGTTCGATCGCGGCCCAGCCGAGCTTCCGGTTCGCCGCCAGGGTCTTCCGGGCACGACCGACGCCGCCGCCGAACGCGACCGCGAACGCCGCGGCGAGTTCGCCACCGACGGCGGCCGGGTGCTTCGCGACGAGGTGGCCGATCGCGCGGCCGAGGGCGAACGGCAGGAGGGTCAGCCAGTGGATCCAGAGGACCCCGGCGGACGAGTAGGTCATTCGGCGGTGCAGCTGCGCCTGGCGGTGCATCCGCACGCGGCGACGCTCGGAGACCTTGGCGCGGCCGAACTCCTCGATCGGTCCGGCGCTGGTCGCGCGGGCCTCCGGGACGACGGCGACACGGTGGCCGGCCAGGCGTGCGCGTACCGAGAAGTCCAGCGCGGCGTCGACGTCCGGCAGGGCCGGGTCGAACCCGCCCAGGCTGTTCCAGACCGAACGGCGGACGAGCATGCCGCCGGCGGAGACCCCGAGCACGTCGGTGTGCCGGTCGTGCTGGCCCTGGTCGAGCTCGTCCTGGACGAGGGTGATCGAGCGGCCCATCCGGGTCATGCTCTCGCCGAACGCGGCGATGCGGGCCGGGTCGTCGACGTTGACGAGCTTCGGGCCGGCGATCGCGACCGAGGGGGCGATCTCGACGGCGCCGAGGAGGGCGGCCAGTGTGCCGGGCGTGGGGCTGTTGTCGTGGCCCAGGAGCCACAGCCACTCGTCGACGCCGTCCCCGGCCTCGGCGCGCGGTGCGACCTGTTCGCCGTGCCGGACGGCCTCGCCGAACGGGCGACCGGCCGCGATGCGGGAGAGCTGGGCGCTGCCACCGAAGGAGAGTTCCGAGGTGGACCCGTCGGTCGAGCCGACGTCGACCACCACGAGCCCCTCCGGCGGGCGGGTCTGGGCCGCCAGGGCGTTCAGGGTGCGGTCGAGATGGTCCGACCCGTTGGCTGCGACGAGGATCGCGGTGACGCGGGGCGTGGAGGCACTGGGCTGCATGACGGGAGCGACTCTACGGGCCGGGAGGCGCGGTGCCGGCCGCCGACGGCGGCGCGGCGTGAACCTGTGGGAGCCTCAGGCGCGCTTCCGGAGCTTGCGACGCTCGCGTTCGGAGAGGCCGCCCCAGATGCCGAACCGCTCGTCGTTCTCGAGTGCGTACTCGAGGCACTGGGAGCGGACCTCGCACGAGGTGCAGATCTTCTTCGCCTCGCGGGTGGAGCCGCCCTTCTCGGGGAAGAACGCCTCGGGGTCGGTCTGGGCGCAGAGCGAGTCAACCTGCCACGAGAGCGGGTTCTCCTCGTCGGCCTCGGTCGACCGTCGGACCCCCGGGACGCCGAGGGCGACGGGATCGACGTGCCAGTCGTCCGGCACTCCGGCTTCGAAGTCGGATGCGCTCACCCTGATCACCCCTTGACGTCTCGGTTCGGGTCCCTGACGACGGTGTCGTCGGTGTAATTACATCGGTGTGATTCCCCGGAGTCAAGTCGCGGATCATAGAAGCCGCTCCGGCTTCTGCCGTGGCATGTCCCCCATTCGGGCGTGTCGCGGCGTGTCTGCGGGCCTTTCGGGGGACAGCGACGCCCCGCGTCCGGGGTGGAGGCGGGGCGTGGCGGTCTGACGCTGTCTACGCGGCGCGCTGCCGGGCCTCCCAGGCGCTCGTCACCATGTCGTCGAGCGTGTGCCGCATCGCCCACTCGAGGTCCCGACCGGCCGCCTCGCCGGTGGCGACGATGCGGGCCGGGTCGCCGGCGCGACGCGGGGCGACCTCGGGGCGGAAGTCGATGCCGGTCCCCCGGGCCATCGCGTCCATGATCTGGCGGACGCTCACGCCGTCACCGCTGCCGAGGTTGTACGCGCGCTGCAGCGGCTCCCCCGCCTCGAGCTTGCGGGCGGCGACCGCGTGCGAGTGCGCCAGGTCGGCGACGTGCACGTAGTCGCGGACGCAGGTGCCGTCCGGCGTCGCGTAGTCGTCCCCGTTGATCCGCGGCGTCCGACCGGCCAGCAGGGCGTCGAAGACGAGCGGGAAGAGGTTGTGCGGGCTGGCGTCGTAGAGGTCCGGCTCCCCCGACCCGACGACGTTGAAGTAGCGGAGCGAGGTCGTCGTGAAGCCCGCGGCGACCTCCATGTCCCGGAGCAGCCACTCACCGATGAGCTTCGACTCGCCGTACGGGGACTCCGGGGCCTTCGGGGTCTCCTCGACCACCACGTCGACGTCCGGCGTGCCGTACACGGCCGCGCTCGAGGAGAACACGACCTTGTCGACACCGGCGTCGGCGGCGGCACGGAGCAGGGTCGCCATGCCGGTCACGTTCTGCTCGTAGGTGTGCAGCGGCCGCTCGACCGAGACGCCCGCGTACTTGAAGCCCGCGACGTGGACGACACCCGTGACCTCGTGCTCACGGAGCGTGCGGGCGAGGAGCTCGCCGTCCAGGATGGTGCCCTCGACGAAGGGCACGCTCTCCGGCACGAACGCGCGGAAGCCGCTCGAGAGGTCGTCCAACGCGACCGTGTCGAGACCCGCCGCGACCAGCGCTCGGACGACGTGGGACCCGATGTACCCGGCACCGCCGGTGACCAACCAACTCATGCCGCCACGCTAGCGGACCGGCCGGCCGCCCCGGGCGTCCGGTGCGCTCCCCTAGGCGCCGGTCGCGATGAAGACCGTCGCGGTGCGGCCGCTGCCGGCGTCCGCCTCGACCGACACGTCGCCCTCGTCCGGGGTGATGTAGCAGGACTCCCCCTGGCGGAGCAGTGTCGCCGAGTGCGCCCCGACGAGCGTGACGACCCCCTCGGTGCAGATCGCGATCGACGGACCCGACAGCGGCGCGGTCCCGCCCGTCGTGAGTCCGACCGGCCGACCGTCGCTCGTGACGCGCACCAGGGCGAACCCGACGCCCTCCGGGGCGAAGCGGTCGACGACCGGGCTGAGGTGCTCCGGTTCGAGCAGCGGTGCCGGGTACGCCGTGAAGTCGAGGACGCGCAGCAGTTCGGGGACGTCCACGTGCTTCGGGGTGAGGCCGCCGCGGAGCACGTTGTCGGACGGGGCCATCAGCTCGATGCCCAGGCCGTCGAGGTACGCGTGGATGTTGCCGGCGGGCAGGTACATCGCCTCGCCGCGGGTCAGCGTCACACGGTGCATGAGCAGTGAGACGACGACGCCGGGGTCGTCCGGGTAGGCCCGGGCGAGGTCGGCGGCGGTCGCGGTGTTCGGCGAGACGGTGGTGTCGGCGGCGGTGGCGGCGTCCACGGCCGCTGAGGCCAGGTGCCCGACCGCACCGATCACGGCGCCAGCGGAGTCGTCGGTCTCCTCGAGCCAGCGCACGGTGTCCTCGAGCCCCTGCTGCAGGTGCACGACGAGCGGGCCGAGTCGACCGGACCCGGCGTCGAGCGTCTCGACCTCGGCGAGCGCGTCGGCCACGGGGCGGAAGCCGCTGAGGGCCTCGAACCGGTCGCTCAGCGCGACGACGAGTTCGGGCTTCGGGAACGGGTCCTTGTAGTTGCGGGCCGGGTCGTCGATCGGGACGCCCGCGGCTTCTTCACGGTCGAAGCCCTCGCGTGCCTGCTCGGGCGTCGGGTGTGCCTGCAGGGAGAGCGGGGCGGCGGCGGCCAGGACCTTGAGCAGGAAGGGCAGGCCGGTCCGGTCGTCGCCGAGGGCGGTCTGCGGTTCGGCGTCGATCCAGTCGAGGACGGTGTCCGCGCCGCCGACCATGGCGGGGTTCACCACGACGCTCGGGCTGCCGGGGTGGGCACCGAGCCAGAGTTCGGCCTGCGGGACGCCGGTGACGGTCCGTCCGAGCAGTTCGGGGATCGCGGAGACGGACCCCCAGGCGTAGTCGCGCGGGGTGTTCGTGATGCCGAGGAACATGGGTCGAGCGTATCCGGCGATGCGCGGCACTAACCTGTCCTCCGTGACGAACACCTGGCCACTGGCGCGCGGCTCCGTGCCCGAACGAGAGGCCTTCGCCCTCGCCGCCACGGTCCTGCTGACGCTGTCGGCGGGCGACGCCGTCCCGAACACGATCACCTGGTGGGGTGCCGCGGCGGTCTGGGCGCTCGAGGGTGCCTGGGGTGTCAGCGTCGTGGTCCGGGCGCGTCCGCCGTTGACGCGCACCCCCCGCGCGCTCTGGCTCTTCCTGGCATGGTGCCTGGTGTCCGTGCTCTGGTCGCACTGGCGGCCGGCGACGCTGGCGAGCACCGTGGCGCAGGTGCTGTGCGCGCTGGTCGCCTTCGCGATCGCGTCGACCCTGACCTGGCGGCGGATCCTCGACGCGATGAGCCTGGCGTTCCGCTGGGTGCTCGGGCTGTCCCTGCTGTTCGAGGCCGTCGTCGCCGTCGTCGTCCGGCACCCGATCGCACCGATCTGGACGGACTACGGCGACCGGGACATCCCGGACGCGTTCTACTTCTCGCGGGCCGAGCTCTTCACCGGCGGTCGCATCCAGGGGCTGCCGGGCAACGCGAACCTGCTGGCGATGGTCGCCCTGCTCGCGGCGATCGTCGTGGCCGTGCAGCTCGCCGAGGGCCGGATGCGCCGGATGCGGGCGATCGGCTGGCTCGTGGTCGCCGTGCTGGTGACCGCGCTGACCCGATCGAGCACCGTGCTCGTCGCCGCGTTCGTCGTGCTCGTGGTCCTGGCGCTCGCGCTCGGGATGCGTCGGGTCCCGACCGAGCGCCGGGCGCCGCGGTACGGGGCGATCGCCCTCGGTCTGGTGGTCGTGGTCGTCGGGGTGGTGCTGGCGAAGGACTCCCTGGTCGCCGTGCTCGGTCGCTCCTCGGACCTCACGGGTCGCGGGACGATCTGGAAGGCCGTCTGGGGGCTCATCGAGCAGCACCCAGTCCTCGGGTTCGGCTGGATCGGCTACTGGTGGCCGGACATCCCGCTGCTCGCGCACCTCGCGCCGCGCAACGGCGTCACCTACCTGCAGGCGCACGACGCGGCGCTCGACGTCTGGATGCAGACCGGGCTCGTCGGTCTCGTGCTCTTCGCGGTCTACGTCGTGACGACGCTCAGCCGTTCCTGGGCGGGCGCCACCCGCGTCGGCTTCGGCCCCGACCTGGCGCCGCGGCCGTTCGACGCGGTGGGGCTGTTCCCGCTGCTGGTCGTCGTCGCCCTGCTGGTGCAGGCGATCGCGGAGTCGCGGCTGCTCTACCAGGGCAACTGGGTGCTGTTCGCCCTTCTCGCGATCAAGTCACGCATCGTCCTGGTCACCGAGGAGCCCCCGTCGGTCGGCGACGGCCCACGCACGCCGATCGCGAAGCGCGCGTTCCGGTGGGCGGCGAACCCCTGAGACGCCGGGCCTCCCGGCCGACCGGCTGACCCGACGACCGACGACCGACGGCCGCCGAGGCGACCGGACGCCGGACTCAGCGGACGCCGAGCACGAGGCTGCACGGCACCGCTGCGGTCCACGGGGCCGTGCGGACGTCGAACACCGCTGTCGGGTCCGCCCGGCAGGTCGCGACCGCGTCGCGGAACTGCGGCTGCCACTCCGGTCCGCCGTCCCGGCGCGTGACGGTGGACGCGTTCGCCACCCACGTCGTCACCAGGACCGCGACCACGCACCAGCCGACGGCCGACCGGACGACGTGTGCCGCGCCTCCAGACCGGGAGGCCCGACCCACCCCGCGACGACCGCTGCGGCCCGACGCGACCACACGCTCGACCAGGACGGCGGCGGCGACCACGACGGCCGCGGTGAGGAGCATGCCGGCGGCGGCCGCGTACCGGGAGGGCGTGGCGGTGACCAGCGCCGTCGGCGGGGCCGTCGACCACCGGCCGTCCGCCGAACGGTTCGCCAGGAGCGCCGCGGTCCAGACCACGCCGGTGCCGACCAGGAGCGACACGGCGAGCACCGCGGCCCGCCAGCGGCCGCTGCGCAGCGCGACGACGCTGCCGAGGAGCACGACGACGAGCACGAGGGCGGCTGGCACCACGAGCACCCACCATCCGTGGTCGACGACGGTGCCGGCCACCGCCGCCAGGTCCGCGTCCCAGAGCCCGCCGACGGTCTGCAGCAGCCAGCCGGCGACGACGTCGGCGGCGGTGGGGTCACCCGGGCGGGCGACCCGGGTGGTGGTGAGCGCCGTCACGACCTGCGCGGTCCCCGTGGCGAGGGCCGCCAGGGTCACGGGCAGGGGCACGAGGCGGTGGGGCTGCGCTCCGGCCAGCCGGCCCGAGGGGGACGGCGTCCGCGTCGGCAGCCAGGCCAGCGCGAGGAGCGGGAGGAAGAGGACGGCCTGCACCTCGGTGCCGAGGGCGAGGACGGTGACCACGGCGAGACCCGCGGCACCCCACCAGGTCCGGCTCCGGTAGGCGAGCAGCCAGGGCGTGAGGAACAGCGCGAAGGTGTGCAGGTTCGCCGCGTTGCCGGAGACCTCCCACGGCGCGGTGGGCAGGACGACCGGGACCACGGCGAGCACCAGCCGGAGCGGCCACGACGGCACGACGTCGCGCGCCAGCAGGAACACCGCCGCGCAGACCGCACCGGCGAGCAGGCACGAGGTCGCGGCGACCACGAGGGCATAGTCCGCGACCGGGAAGGACAGCGCCAGGTCCACGACCAGCCGCGGGACCAGGTGCAGGTACCCGGCGTACGGGTGGACCAGGCTCGCGACCGGTCCGAGTGCCAAGTGCTCGCGGAGGAAGACCCCGCCGTCCTCGGCCCAGACGGTGCCGCGGGCGACCGGTCCGAGCCGCAGCCACGCGGTCGCGGCGGCGAGCGCACCCACCAGCAGCGCCGTGACCGTCGCGGCGAGTGCGGTCTCCCGGCCCCGCCGCGTGTGTCCCATCGCGCTCGACGGTAGTGCGATGACGACGATCCGCGATATCGACGCACCGCGATGCGTCGGACCCTCCCCGCGGGTTGCGTCATCATGGACGGATGACGGATGCCGGGACGACGCGACTCACCCTCGCGCGCCGGTACCTGTCCGCGTGGATCGGGTTCTCGGCCGGCGGACGGTTCAGTCAGGCGCTGGCGACCGCGATCGTCCTCTTCGCCTTCGGTGAGCCGACGGTGCGGGTGCTCGTCGGGACCGCAGGCACCTGGGCCGTCCTGGTCACGCTCGTCGTCCTCGCCGGGCTCAGCCTGCTCGGGCAGCGCTACCGGATCGAGTGGCACGGCGTGCTGCCGCTGTCCCTGCTCGCCTTCATCGGGTACTGCGGGCTCAGCGTGCTGTGGAGCGAGTACTCCTGGGTCGCCCTCCGCGGGTTCGCCGAGACGCTGGGCTTCGTCGGGCTCGGGCTCTACCTGGCCCTCGGCCGCGACCTCGTGCAGGTCATCCGGGCGTGCGGCGACGCGTTCCGGATCCTGCTGGTGGTCGCGCTCGCCCTGGAGGTCCTCTCCGGCCTGGTCATCGACGTCCCGTTCCCCGCGTTCGGCATCCACGGCGACATCGCGTACGGCGGCCCGATCCAGGGCATCGGCGGCACCCGCAACGTGATGGGCTTCATCGCCGCGACGGCACTCGTGACCTTCGTCGTCGAGTACCTCACCCGATCCGTGCCGCACTGGCGCGCGATCGGCTCCACCGCCCTGGCCGTCGTCACGCTGATGCTCGTGCAGTCCCCCATCACCGGGCTCGCGATGATCGCCCTCACCGTCACCGCCCTGGCGATGTGGTCCCTCCGGCGGGCACCGGCCACGTCCCGCCCGGTCATCAACACCGTCCTCGGGGTGTTCGTCCTCGCCATCGGGACGGTCCTGGTGGTCGCCCGGAACCGGGTCCTGCCCGAGATCGGGGCCGCCGGTGGGACGTCCACCCGGCTGGCGCTCTGGTCCCAGATCCGCGACTTCATCGAACAGCACCCGGTGCAGGGCTGGGGCTGGGTCGGGTCGTGGCCGAGCGAACCCGTCGTCCCCTACGTCACCTTCGTGGACCCGGCCGGCGTCCGGTTCACGTCGGGCCTCGACGTCGTCGTGGACGCCTGGCTGCAGGTCGGGTTGGCGGGCATGCTGCTGCTGGTCGCGGCCGCCCTGCTCGCGTTCGCCCGCGCCTGGGTCACCGCCACGACGTACCCGGGCGTGGCCTACGTCTGGCCCGCCGCGGTCCTCGTGCTGCTCGGGGTGACCAGCGCCGCCGAGAGCACCCTGCTGCACGGGGCCGGACTGATGGTGTTCGTGACCGTGCTGGTCGTGTCGGCGCGTCGACGGTCCTGGCGGCGACGCCTCGAGCACCCCTAAGCTGCTCGTGGCCGCGAGGCCAGCCAGGTCGTCAGGGGGACGGCCGTCGACCCGGAGGAACGCGATGTCGCGCCTGCACCACCTGTTCGTCCTCGGCCTGGGCATCGTCCTCGTCGTCACCGGCCTCGTGGTCGTCGCTCCCGGGGCCGCCGAGGCCGCCGCACCGACCACCGGCCGCTACTTCCCCGTCGCCACCGCGCGCGCGTTCAGCGGCACGGTCGGCACGACCCCGAAGGCCGTCACGATCGCCGGGCGGAACGGCGTCCCGGCCGGTGCGACCGCGGTCGTCCTCAACGTCGAGGTCGACGTGCCCACCCGTGCCGGGTACGTCCGGGTCACGCCCGCCGGCTCCGACCCGAGCGTCGCCACCCAGGAGTTCCGGGCCGGCCAGACCATCTCGAACCTCACCACCGTCAAGTTGACCGGCGGCAAGGTGCAGACGAAGCTCTCGGCCGGTTCCGCGACCGTGCACTTCGACGTCTCGGGGTACTACGGCTCCGGAGCGGGGTCGACGTACACGCCGGTCGACGCGGCCCGGGTGTTCGCGGGGTCGAAGGTGGGCACGAGCCCCGTCCGGGTCCCGCTCGCCGGCACCGGCGGGGTGCCCTCGAACGCCACCGCGGTGGCCGTGAACGTCGCCGTCGAGCAGCAGACCGCCGACGGGTACGTCCGGGTCACCGCTGCGGGCAAGGACCCCTCGGTCGCCGCGCAGGTCTACCAGCGTGGGACCGCCGTGTCGAACCTCGTCGTGGTCGGGCTCACCGGTGGCGCCGCGCAGGTGAAGGTCTCGCGGGGCACCGCGACGGTGTTCATGGACGTCGTCGGGTACTACTCCCCGTCCACCACCGGCTCCGTCTTCGTGCCGGTCGACACCGTCCGCGTCGCCACCACCGCGGTGTCCACCACGCCGCGGACCGTCCGGGTCACCGGGACCGCCGGCGTCCCCGGCACCGCCACCGCCGTCGTCGCGAACGTCGAGGTCTCGGCCCCGACCGCGACCGGCTACCTCCGCGTCACGCCGTCGGGCCAGGACGCCCGTGTCGCGACCCAGGACCACGTCCGCGGGCAGGAGATCTCGGCGCTGACCATGCCCAAGGTCGTCGGCAGCAGCGTCGACCGCCGGGTGCAGGCGAAGGTGAGCGCCGGCACCGCGACCGTGTTCGTCGACGTCTCCGGGTACTTCCTCGACGGCAGTTCCGGGTCGGGCTTCGGCGCGGACATCTCCTCGCCGCAGTGCGCCGCGCAGGGCTCCGCCGCCATCTCCGGGTCCGTCCCGTCGGACCAGGCGTTCGGCGTCGTCGGCGTCAACGGCGGTCTGGCGAACCAGACGAACAGCTGCCTCGCCCCCGAGCTGGCGTGGGCCACCGCATCCCGTGGCGGCACCAACCAGCCGAAGGTGCAGCTCTACGTGAACACCGCGAACCCCGGCAGCAAGGCCAGCGTCTGGCCGAGGAGCAACACCATCCCCGGCGGGCCGACCGTGCGCAACCCCTACGGCACCTGCACGGGCGGGTTCGACAAGCCCTGCTCGTACGTCTACGGCTACACCCGGGCCTACGAGGACGCGACCTCCCGTGGCATCACGTCGCCGTCCGCGTACCGGTGGTGGCTCGACGTCGAGATCGGCGGCCCCACAGGTGGCACCTGGCAGACCGACACGGCGCAGAACCGCGCGGACCTCGAGGGGATGACCGCGTACTTCTCGGGGATCGGCGCGCAGGTCGGTCTCTACTCCACCAGCTACCAGCTCGGGCTCGTGACCGGTCCGGTCCCGTCCTCGAGCTCCCTGTACCGTCTGCCGAGCTGGGTCGCCACCGGGGCGTCGTCGCCGGCCGTCGCACAGCGGGCGTGCTCCGGTTCCCCCCTGACCGGCGGCGGGAAGGTCGTCATGACGCAGTACGTCGCGGGCGGGATCGACCGGAACGTCAGCTGCGTCTGACCGGTCGACGTCGGGTGCGTCAGCGCTCGGCGGTCGGGAACGCACCCCGCCGGACGGTGGCGCACCCGAGCGTCACGTTCCACCCCTGCGGTGCCTGGTCGAACCGGTACTCCGTCGCCCCCTCGGCGCAGTGCCGACGGGCGGCGCGGTACTCGGCCGACCAGCTCGGCGCCCCCGTGCGAGCGCTCTCGCCCGGCAGCGCGCGCCATCCGAGCAGCCCGACGAGCAGTGCCAGGACCACCACACCGGCAGCCGTCGCCGCACGGCGCCGCACCCGCAAGAGGCGCTCGGCGGCGAGGACGACGACGCCCAGGACGAACATCGACGGCACGGCCGCGTACCGCAGGTAGCCGGCGGCCGCGAGCAGCTCGACGCCGTGGTGCGTGAAGTCGATCCGTGACGTGGGGTTCACCGCCAGGGCGACGCACCACACCAGCGGTGAGGCGACCACGAGCGCGAGCGTCAGGGTCCGGAGCGTGCAGAGTCCGTCGTCACGCCGCCACCGGCCGGACAGGGCGACGACCACGGCGGCGACGAGGACGAGGGCCAGACCGACCAGCAGCACGGGTCCGACCTGCACGAGCCGGGTCACCGCGGGCCCGACCCGCGGCCAGACGATGCTGAGCAGGGGTTCGAGGAACCACCCGCGGACGACGTCGAGGGGCTGCTGTGCCACCGGGACGCGGACGCGCGGCACCAGCACGGCCGTGGACAGCTGGACCACGAGGCCGAGGAGCAGCGCCCCGCCGATCGGCCACGACCGCCGGTGCCGGACCCCGAGCAGCAGCATCGGGACGAAGAACAGCGCCTGGATCTCACTCATCGCGACGACGAACGCGACGAGCGCCGGCAGCAGCGCGCCGCGGGTGCTGCTCGGCCGGACGAGCAGCAGCAGCGGGACGAGGAACAGCAGGAACGAGTGCAGGTTCGCGGTGTTGCCGAGGACCTCGAAGGCGACGACCGGGGTCAGCACCGGCACCAGGGCGAACAGGACCCGCGTGGCGGTGTGCTGCAGCGCCTCCCGGGTCCAGACGGCCGCCCCCGCGGCGGCGAGGCCCACGACGAGGCAGCAGAGCAGCGTGACCATCCGGGCGTAGTCCGGGACCGGCACGGCGGTCGCGAGGTCGGTCAGCAGGCGCGGGACGAGCTGCTGGTAGCCGTCGTACGGCAGCACCAGCGACACGAGCGGCCCGGAGTGCAGGCGCTGGGTGAGGAACACCGCGGCGTCCTCGGCCCACAGCGTGTTCCGCGCGCCGGGCAGGAGTCGGAACCAGGCGAGCCCGGACGCGACGGCCCCGACGAGCAGCGGGAGGAGGGCGCCTCGACCGCGCCGGGCGGCCCGCGACAGTGCGGCGAAGCGATCGGCGGGCCCGGCCGGCTCGGCGACGAGGGAGCTCATGGCGACATGATGTCGGAGCACCACCCGGGTGAGCGAACCCGCAGGCTCAGCCCAGAACGGGTCAGAGCGGGTCAGCGCCGACGGGACCCGCGCCCGAACCGGCGCTGCAGGCCCCACTGCGTCGTGCGGAGCATCGCCTCGACCACGATCGCCTGGCTCATCTTCGACACCCCGTGCACCCGGTCGCGGAACCGGATCGGGACCTCCACGATCGTGCCGCCCAGGTCGTGCACCCGCAGCGTCATGTCGACCTGGAAGCAGTAGCCCTTCGAGTCGATCTCGTCCAGCGCCATCCGCGCGATCGCGTCGGCGCGGTAGACCCGGAAGCCCGCGGTGATGTCGTGCACGTCCAGCCCGAGCATGATCCGCGCGTACGCGTTGCCGCCACGGCTCAGCAGTTCGCGGTGCTTCGGCCAGTCGACCACCGACCCACCGGCGGTCCACCGCGACCCGATCGACAGCATGACCCCGTCGGCCGGGTCCGCGTCCGCCACGGCGGCGATCAGCGCCGGCAACCGGTCCGCCGGGTGCGACCCGTCCGCGTCCATCTCGACGAGGAACTCGTACCCGCGCTCCAGTCCCCAGCGGAACCCCGCCACGTAGGCGGTCCCCAGACCGAGCTTCCCCGACCGGCGCAGCAGGTGCACGCGGTCGTCGTCCGTCGCACGTGCGGCGACCAGGTCGCCGGTGCCGTCCGGGCTGCCGTCGTCCACCACGAGCACGTGCGCATCCGGCACCACGCCGAGCACGCGGTCCAGGATGTCCGTCACGTTCTCGGCCTCGTTGTAGGTCGGGACGATGACGAGCGTGCGGGGGGAAACGGATTCAGCCATGGTTCTCTCTACGGTCTCGGACGAGCACGGGCGTCACCCGCCCGGATGCCGGGCCCCTCTTCGGTCCGGCGCACCGGACGCTGCCGTCCGACCTCGCGACATCGTACGGCGTCACGGCCCGGTTGCCGTCCCGAGGGGCCGGGGTGTCTGATCGGAGACACAGCGTCCGGATCGCCAGACACAGGCGGATTCGCCCGACACAGGCGGATTCGCCCGACACAGGCCGATCGCCGGACACGGTCCGATCGCCAGACACGGTGGTCGGAGGAACAGCCGTGCCCGCCCGCAGGAGCGGACGGGCACGGTGACACGGAGCGTCGGACGACTCAGCGGACGACGACCGACTTGCAGCCGAGCGCGGTGCCCGACGACCCGGAGGCGTCCACCGCCGTGGCGCACACCTGGTGCGTCCCGGCGGTGGCCGTGATCGTCGTCGTCCACCCACGTAGGCGTCCGGCGGTCGGGTGGGCGCGTGCCACGTCGGCGCGGACGGCGCCGGTCTGGACGCGGGTGGCCTTGCCGTCGACGGTCACGTCGACCGGGATGAGCGCCGTGGTGTCGGCGTCCCAGGCCCAGCCGGACACGGCGATGCCGCCGCTGACCGCGGTGGCGCTGTCGAAGGCGCCCACCGGGGCGGAGCCGACCTGGACCGTCGCGCACTTGAGCGCCGGGTTCGTCGTGCCCGCGCCGGCGTTGATCGCGTAGACGCACACCTGGTGGGAACCGGGCTTCGCGGCGACGGTGGTCGAGAACCCGTGCGCTGCGCCGTAGACCGGGAACACCTTCGCGATGTCCGAGCGGCTCTGGTTCGCGCTGATCCGGCGTCCGACACCGTCGACGTAGACGTCGACGGAGATCGGGCTGGTGACGTCACCGTCGACCGTCCACCCGCGGAGCGCGATGCCCGAGGCGGTCGGGGTCATCGAGTCGACGGAGCCGGTCGGGGTCGAGCCCGGCACGCGCACCGACCGGCACGCGGCGAGGAGCTTGTCGGCACCGGGTCCCACGTTCACACCGGTGACACACACCGAGCGCGTCCCACCGGCCGCGGGGACCGTGACGTCGAAGCCGTGCTTCGCCCCGGCACCCGGGTAGGCGCGGGAGACGTCGGACCGCGACGCCGACGCGGTGACCGTGGTGGCCTTGCCGTCGACCGCGATGCGGGCCTTGATCGACGTCGCCTTCTTGTCCGGGTCGATCGTCCAGCCGTTGACCCGCAGGCCGCCGGGGACCGCGGTGACCCCGTTGACGGCACCGAACGGGGCCGCCTTGATGACGGTGACGGTCTTGCAGCCGAGGCTCTGGCTGCGCAGGCCGTCGGTCCCGAGCGCCGTGACGCACACCTTCCGGGAGCCCGGCGCCGCCGCGATGCTGGACTTGAAGCCGTGCGCGTTGCCGAAGCCGGGGTGCGCCCGGCCGATGTCCGGGCGTGACGCCGATGCGGTGATCCGGGTGACGGTGGAGTCCACGGTCACGTCGACCTTGGTCGAGGCCTTGTCGGTCGGGTCGATCGCCCAACCGTTGACGGTGACGCTCTCGGCGCCACCGGTGACGCCGTCCAGGCGCCCCTGGGGCTGGGCGTTCGAGGTCGGCGAGCCGAACCAGTCCGTGTACATCCGCCAGAAGTTGCGGTTGCCGTACGCCGAGCACGAGTCACCCGTGCCGTACAGGTTGTTCAGCGCGGCCGTGTTCGGGGTGTACGGCGTGTAGTAGTACAGCGCGGCGGTCGCCTTGTTCTGGACCGAGACCGACTTGGTGCCGCAGGAGGTCGGCACGTTGTACTGGATCTGGCGCACGCCCGGGTTGAACCAGGTGAAGTAGTTGCTGGTGCCGGCGGGGTTGCCGTAGCGCTTCCACTGCCACGCCGACCAGTAGACCTGGTTGCCGACGCCGGCGTAGGCCGGGTCGCAGTGGCCGCCGACGTTGTCGGGGCAGGCGTAGCCCATCGCGCGCTCGAGCCGGGAGGCGGAGGGGTTCCGCGCGGTGGCGCCGCTGACCAGGGTCTGCTCCTTCTGGAGCGTCACGAGGATGACCTTCGGGCTGATCGAGCAGGCGGCGGCGACGCGGGAGATCATCACCGCGGCCGAGAGGTTCGACCCCCCGGTGACGGCGCGGCACATCGGGTCGCTGCCGCGGGAGTTCATGCTGAACCTCCCGTTGCTGAGGCAGGAACTCGACGCACAGGTGCCGACCTGGGTGCTGAGGAACGACTGGATCTGCGCGGCGCTCATCGAGGCGCCGTCGTAGAAGTTGGCGTCCGAGATGATGTTGCCCGCCGAGAACGACGATCCCGTCACCGCGGACGCGGAGTCCTGGGCGGTGTTCGGACCGGACAGCTGGAAACCGACCAGCACACTCGTGAGCGCGAGCATGCTCGCGATGATGGCGACGACCTTCTTCACGTCGTGGGGCCTTCCGTTGGCGTCGACGGGGTTGGGTGGCGTGCGCGATGCGCTCTGCGCAGTCGGTCGACCCCTGACGAACGGCCGGTGCACACGGGTCACATCAGGCTACCTGGATCACAGTGATCACACAGCCCCCAGTCCTGCCCCCGAACGGGAGGCCCGACTCACCCCCGTCGCGTCCGCTCCGGACCGCGGCCGCCAGCGTCCGGCACGCCTGAGCATCGGTTCAGGCAGTCGACTCGAGTGACGCCTCGACCCGGCGACGGACCGCCGCACCCACGCCGTCGCCGCGCCGGGCGCGACGGGCGTGGCGGAGGACGGCAGGAGCCTCCCGGCAGAGCCGCCACCACGCGGCCGGCGTGAGCTGCGCCGACGACGGCCGCAGCAGGTCCCTGACCAGGCGACCCGCGGTCCGGACCACGACCCGCAGGGCGAACCCGGCCGAGGCGTTCCGCAGCACGACGGCCAGACGGTTCCGCATGCTCTGCGAGCGGACCAGGGGTGAGTCGCTGCCGGAGCTGGCCGCGTGCCGGTGCACGACGACCGCGTCGGGGGCGTGTCGGACCTCGTAGCCGGCGAGGCGGAGGCGCCACGCGACGTCGAGGTCCTCGTAGTACATGAAGAGGGACGGGTCGAAACCGCCGACCGCGTCGAGGAGCTCGCGACGGAGGAACGCCGCACCGCCGGAGAAGCCGAACAGCGGTGCGGCCTCGGGCCCGTCGTCGAGCGGGCGGAGCCAGTCGCGGTCGCGTCCGTTGCCGGAGCGGTCCAGCACGACGCCCGTGCCGTTCACCAGGGTCTGACCGACCTCCGCGCGTCGCCAGCGTCGACCGTCGGGTGCGACGAGGTCGTCCGCGGACCGCGGGTCACCGGCGGGGACCGGGGCGAACCGTCCTTCGAGGACCACCGTGGCGGCGACGGCCGCGACCCGTGGCCCGCCCGCCGCGAGGACGGCGAGGCCGCGGTCGAGGAACCCGTGGTCGGCCACCGCGTCGTTGTTCAGGAGCACGACGACCTCGCCCGAGGAGGCGGCGATCCCCCGGACGACACCACCGGCGAACCCGGAGTTGGTGGGCTCCGGCACCACGACGACGTCCGGCAGGTCCGCGCGGTACGCGGCGACCGTGGCGTCGTCGGCCTCGTTGACGACGAGCACCACCTCGACCGACGCGTCGACCCGCTGGGAGAGCACGGACTCGACGGCCCGGCGGGTGAGCTCGGGCTGGTGCCAGTCGATGATGACCACGGAGACGTCCACGGCGTCAGTCTCCCATCTCGCCTCTTCCGGGTCAGGGGTGTCCGGAGATCGCGTCGGTATAGTCGTACCCGCCTTCCGCAGGCACCTTCGCCAGCCGACGTATGGAGTCCGTTCCGTGTCCACCTCCGCGCCCCGCGTGTCCGTCGTCGTCATCAACTTCCGAGGGACGGACGACACGCTCGAGTGCATCGCCCGCCTCAGCGAAGTCGACTGGCCGGCGGACCGCCTCGAGATCGTCGTCGTCGAGAACGGCTCCGGCGACGACAGCGAACAGCGGCTCCGGGCCGCGCTCGGTGCCCAGTCGAACGTGAAGATCATCGTGTCGGCCGAGAACCTCGGCTTCACCGGCGGCAGCAACCTCGGTGCACGTGAGGCGAGCGGTGACGTCGTCGCCTTCCTCAACAACGACGCCAAGCCGGACGTCAACTGGGTGAAGGAGGGCATCGCCGGGTTCGCCCCGAGCCCCCGCGTCGCAGCCGTCGCCAGCAAGGTCCTCGACTGGGAGGGCAAGACGATCGACTTCGTCGAGTCCGGCCTCAGCTGGTTCGGCATGGGCTACAAGAACCACATCGCCGAGCTCGACGACGGCCGCTTCGACGAGCCGCAGGACCTGCTGTTCGGCACCGGCTCGGCGCTGTTCGTCCGCCGCGACGTCTTCCTCGAGGTCGGTGGCTTCGACGAGGGCCTGTTCATGTTCTACGACGACGTGGACCTCGGCTGGCGCCTCAACCTGCTCGGCTACCGCGTCCGGTTCGCACCGCGGTCCGTCGTCTACCACAAGCACCACGGCTCGATGAAGTCGTTCGGCGACCACCGCGAGATGTACCTGCTCGAGCGGAACGCCCTGCACCTGCTCTACAAGAACCTCTCCGACGAGAACCTCGGCGTCTTCCTGCCCGCCGCCCTCGCCCTGCTCGCCCGCCGCGCGGTGGCGAAGAGCGGCCGGGACTCGGAGGAGTTCGACATCCGTCGCTTCACCGGCGCCCCGGACGAGTTCGACCCGACCACCCCGATGTCGAAGGAGGCGGTGGCCGGGCTGTACGCGCTCGACCAGTTCGTCTCCGACCTCCCCCGCCTGTCGGAGGAACGGCGACGCATCCAGGGGCAGCGCGTCAAGACCGACAAAGAGGTCTTCCGCCTGTTCGGCGACGCCTTCAAGCCGCTGTTCGAGGACGGCTACTTCCTCGAGGGCTACCAGGCCATCATCGAGGCGTTCGACGTCGAGCAGCCGATGCACCGCACCCGCGTGCTCGTCATCACCGGTGACGCCCTGGGTGCCAAGATGGCCGGCCCGGGCATGCGTGCGTGGAAGATCGCCGAGGCCCTCAGCGAGCACAACGACGTCCGCCTGGTGACCTGGAACGTCGCGAACCGCAAGACCGACCGCTTCGAGGTGTCCCGCGTCCCGCTCCAGCACGAGCGCGCCATGCGGGAGCACGAGGAGTGGGCCGACGTCATCTTCTTCCAGGGCTACGCGCTCCACCACTTCCAGACCCTGCAGAACTCGAACAAGGTCATGGTCGTCGACCTGTACGACCCGATGCACCTCGAGCAGCTCGAGCAGGCGCGCGACAACGGCGACGTCGGCTGGCGCAACCAGGTGACCAGCACGACCGAGGTGATCAACCGCCAGCTCGAGCGCGGCGACTTCTTCCTCTGCGCCTCCGAGCGGCAGCGCCTGTTCTGGCTCGGACAGCTCGCCGGGGTCGGTCGGGTCAACCCGGACAACTACCTGGCCGACGACAACCTGAAGAAGCTCATCGCCATCGCACCGTTCGGCATGGACTCCACCCCGCCGGCGCACGAGCGCAAGGCCATCCGCGGCGTCACGCCCGGCATCGGCGAGGACGACAAGGTCGTCATCTGGGGCGGCGGCATCTACAACTGGTTCGACACCCCGTCGCTGGTGCGCGCGATCGCCAAGGTCGCCGAGACGCACGACGACATCCGCCTGTTCTTCCTCGGCGTGGCGCACCCGAACCCGGACGTGCCGGAGATGGCGATCGTGTCCGAGACCCGTCGCCTCAGCGACCAGCTCGGTCTGACGAACAAGCACGTGTTCTTCAACGAGCAGTGGGTCGCACTCGACGACCGTCAGAACTACCTGCTCGAGGCCGACGCAGGCGTCTCAACGCACTTCGCGCACATCGAGACGACGTTCTCGTTCCGCACCCGCATCCTCGACTACATGTGGGCGAACCTGCCGATCGTCACCACCGACGGCGACAGCTTCGGCGACCTGGTGGCGGCCGAGGGCATGGGCGTCGCGGTCAAGGAGCGCGACGTCGACGGACTCGCCGCTGCGCTCGAGTCGATGCTGTACGACCCCGAGGCCGCCCAGGCTGCCCGCGATGCCGTGAGCCGCGTCCGGTCCGACTTCACCTGGGAGCGGGCGCTCGAACCCCTCGTCGAGTTCTGCAAGGACCCGCACGTCGCCGCCGACCGCGCCCACGAAGCAGCGGTCCCGGCTGGCTCCGTCGCCGCAGCCGGACGCCCGCGCGTGCAGCTGAGCCCGGCCCGGCAGCGCGAGCTCCAGTTCCACCAGATCGCGAACAGCCGGCACGGCATCTCGCGTGACGTGCGCCTGGCCACCTGGTACCTCCGCGAGAACGGCGTGACCGGGCTCCGGGACAAGGTCCAGAACCGTGTGCGCATCATGCGGGAGAGCAAGAACGGGCGCTGACGTCCGGCGGCCCCCTGTGGCCGCCGATGTACAGTTGTCCGTCGCCCGCGTCGAATGTGAGGAAACACCTTGAGCAACATCGTCACCGAGCGGTTCGATCGGCTCCGCCAGGAGCGGATGATCCCGGCCGGTCGCCCGGCCACCGCCGTCATCGGGTCGATCCGAGAGGTCTTCGCGCACCGGCAGCTGCTCGACCTGCTGATCCGTCGTGACCTGAAGTCCCGGTACAAGGACAGCGCGCTCGGGTTCGCGTGGACGCTGATCCGTCCGCTCGTGCAGCTGGCGATCTACTACTTCGTCCTGGGCGAGATCCTCGGCGCGTCCCGCAACATCCCCGAGTTCGCGATCTACGTGTTCTCGGGTCTGACGCTCTACGGCCTGTTCAGCGAGATCGTCGCGGCGGGGACGGCGTCGATCGTCTCGAACGGCGGGCTGATCAAGAAGATCTACCTGCCGCGTGAGATCTACCCGCTGGCGAGCGTGGGCGCGGCGCTGTTCAACTTCGGCGTCCAGCTCGTCGTGCTCCTCGCCGCCGCGATCCTGCAGAGCGGCTTCGCCTGGGTGCGGCTCGACCTGCTCTACTTCTTCCCCGCGACCCTGGTGATCCTGATCTGGGCCACCGCGTTCGCGCTGCTGCTCGCCGCGGCGAACGTGTACCTGCGCGACATGCAGTACCTGGTCGAGGTCCTGGTGCTCCTGCTCATGTGGGGCTCCCCCATCGTCTACGCCTGGCAGATGGTCGCGACGCGGGCACCGGAGTGGCTCCTCACCCTCTACACGTCCAACCCCATCACGCTGGCCGTGCTCGGCATCCACCGGGCCTTCTGGACCGCGGGCCCCGACTCGGAGTACCCGGCACACCTGCTGCTGCGCCTGTGCGTCGCCGGGCTCGTCGGCCTCGTCGCGCTGCTGCTGTGCCAGCGCGTGTTCGCCAAGCTGCAGGGCAACTTCGCCCAGGAGATCTGATCCGATGACCATCGACGCCAACCTGACGCAGGAGACCCGCTCCCCGTTCTCGGACGCCCCCGCCGTGGTCACGGTGAAGAACGTCTCGAAGCGCTTCACGATCCGCAAGGACAACTCCCTCAAGGAGCGCATCGTCACGCTCGGTCGCGCCGGACGCCGCCACAGCGAGGACTTCTGGGCACTCAAGGACATCAGCCTGGACATCCCCGCCGGCACGACGATCGGCTTGCTCGGCCCGAACGGCTCCGGCAAGTCGACGCTGCTGAAGACCATCGGCGGCATCCTCGAACCGACCACCGGGTCCGTCGAGCGTCGCGGTCGCCTGGCCGCGCTCATCGAGCTCGGCGCCGGCTTCCACCCCGACCTGACCGGTCGCGAGAACGTCTACCTGAACGCCGCGATCCTCGGCCAGACGCAGGAGGAGACCGAGGCACGCTTCGACGACATCCTGCAGTTCTCCGGCATCGGCGACTTCATCGACACCCAGGTGAAGTTCTACTCATCCGGCATGTACGTCCGACTCGCCTTCGCGGTCGCGATCAACACCGACCCGGACGTCCTGCTCGTGGACGAGGTCCTGGCCGTCGGTGACGAGCAGTTCCAGAAGAAGTGCCTCGACAAGATCCGCGAGTTCCAGGCGCAGGGCCGCACGATCATCCTGGTGTCGCACTCCCTGGGACAGGTCCAGGAACTCTGCGACTCCGCCGTCGTGCTGCACCACGGCGAGGTGAAGTTCCAGGGCTCCGCGCGCCTGGCGGTGAAGAACTTCCGCGAGATCCTCGAGGGCCGCCGCATCGCCGAGGCCGAGGCCGCGCACCCGGAAGCGGACGCGAACCCCGGCAAGGTCGAGCACGTCGAGCTCTCGATCCCGGGCCGTGCGCCCGGCGCCGAGCACCACCACGGCGACGACCTCGTCATCCGCGCGACGTTCTCGCACAAGGACGTCCTGCCCGAGTGGCGTGCCGGCATCAAGATCGAGAACCACCTCGGCAACCCGGCCTTCGGCATCGACAGCCGCCAGACCCAGGTCCGGCACGACCCGCTCCGCGGGACGGCGACGGTCGAGTGGCACCTCAGTGACCTGCGCCTGGGCGGTGGGCAGTACTTCGTCCACGTGTTCCTGGCGAAGACGAACGGCGAGCACATCGTCATGGAGCGCGAGGCCGCCCGCTTCGTCGTGGTCGACGAGGACACGCAGTCGGGGATCGCCTGGACGAAGACCACCGAGCGCCAGGTCAAGGGCTGACGTTGGGCGGACTCCCGGTGCTGGTCGACGCCACGTCGATCCCACCGAACCGCGGCGGCGTGGCCCGGTACATCTCCGGGCTCCTGGCAGGGCTCGACGAACTCGGCGAGCACGTCGACGTGGTGGCGAAGCCGGACGACGTCGCGTGGCTCCGCGGGCTGGCGCCGGGACACCGCTACCACGCCGCTCCGGGGTGGACCGCCTCCCGGCCGCTGCGCCTCGTGTGGGAGCAGACCGGCCTGGTCGCCCTGACCCGGCGGGTGGGAGCCGCGGTCCTGCACAGCCCGCACTACACGTTCCCGGTGATCCGGGCCTCCCGGACCGTCGTCACCCTGCACGACGCGACCTTCTTCAGCGACCCGGCAGCGCACTCGACGCTCAAGGTGCGGTTCTTCCGCGCGTGGACGCGACTGGCCCGCCGTCTCGCCCGGGCGACCGTCGCGCCCAGCGCGGCGACCGTCCGCGAACTCGACCGGTTCGCCGGCCGACCGCGTCGCGCGACCGTCGTCGCGCACCTCGGCGTCGACCGCTCGCTGTTCCACCCGCCGACCGACGCCGACCTCGCCGCCTTCCGCGCGGCGCACGAGCTGGCGGCGGACGCCGAGTGGATCGCCTTCCTCGGCACCGTCGAACCGCGCAAGCGCGTGCCGGAACTCATCGCGGCACACCGGGCGCTCGGCGCCGAGCGGTCCGACGTCCCCGCGCTGCTCGTCGCTGGTGGGCTCGGCTGGGACGAAGCTGCCGAACGCGAGCTGACGGCTGCTGGTGACCGTCCGGGAGCACCGCTGCGCCACCTCGGGTACCTGCCCGTCGACGAGCTGCGGGCGCTGCTCGGCGGGTCGCGCGTCGTGGCCTACCCGAGCATCGCGGAGGGCTTCGGCCTGCCGGTGCTCGAGGCGATGGCCTCCGGTGCCGACGTCCTGACCACCGACCGCCTGGCGATCCCCGAGGTCGGCGGGGACACCGTCACGTACACCGAGCCCGACGCCGGCCCCATCCGCACCGCGCTGGCCGGACTGCTCGACGGCGACCCCGCCGACCGGGCCGACCGGATAGCCCGCGCACGCCGGCGAGCCGACGGGTTCACCTGGGCCGCCTGTGCCCGCGCGCACCTCGGGGTGTACCGGTGAGCGGCGAGGCCGCGGCACGCGCGGCGATCGTCACCGTCTCCTACAACTCGGGCGACGTCCTGCCGGCGTTCCTCGCCTCCGTGCCCGCGGCGAGCACGGACGCCGTCCCGGTGGTCGTCGCCGACAACGACTCGGCCGACGCCGACGCGCTGCGTGCCGTGACCGAGGCCGCCGGCGCACGGTTCCTGGCACTCGGTGAGAACCGCGGCTACGGCGGCGCCGTGAACCGGGCCGTCGCCACGCTCGACCCGGCGGTGCGGTGGGTCCTCGTGTCGAACCCCGACGTCGTCCTCGAGCCGGGCGCGCTCGACCGGCTCGTCGCCACCGCGGAGAGCGACCCGGGCATCGGTGCGACCGGTCCCCGGCTGCTCGAACCCACCGGCGAGGTCTACCCCTCCGCCCGCCTCGTGCCGTCCCTCCGGACCGGGCTCGGACACGCGGTCTTCGCGAACGTCTGGCCCGGCAACCCGTGGACCCGGCGGTACCGGCAGGACGGCGAACACGACGGGCAGCGCGACGCCGGGTGGCTCTCCGGAGCCTGCGTCCTGGTGCGCCGCGACGTCCTCGACCGGCTCGGCGGCTTCGACGAGGGCTACTTCATGTACTTCGAGGACGTCGACCTCGGCTGGCGCATCGGGCGTCTCGGGCTCCGGAACGTGTACGAGCCCGCCGCGACCGCGACCCACATCGGCGGGACCGCGACGCAGGGGTCCTCCGAGCGGATGCGCCGCGCACACCATGAGAGCGCGTACCGCTTCCTGGCGCGGAAGTACCCGGCCTGGTGGCTGTGGCCGCTCCGGCTCGTGCTGCGTGCTGCCCTCGCTGTGCGCGCCCACGCCACGAAGACCCGCTGACACGGTATCGTCGCTCGATCCGACCGCCTCCCCCGGCGACCCTGAACCCGGAAGAGCCCCACCCATGACCCTCGCTGTCACCCTGATGGTCCGCGACGAAGCGGATGTCGTCCCGGCCTGGCTGGACCACCACGTGGCCCAGGGCTTCGACGTCTTCGTCATCACCGACAACGGCTCGGTCGACGGCACCACGGAACTCCTCACCGCCTTCGCCGCGCGCACCGACGTCACCGTGGACCTCCGGCACGACCCGGTGCACCGGAAGCAGCAGGGCACCGTCGTCACCGGGATGGCCCGCGACGCCGCACGCACGCACCACGCCGACTGGGTCGTCAACGCCGACGCCGACGAGTTCATCCTGCCGGTCGACCGCTCCCTGACGGTGCGCCAGGTGTTCGAGCGTCTGGACCCGGCGGTCGGTGCGTTCACGGTGCCGGTGGTCAACATGACCGGAATGCTCGCCGAGTCCGGCGGCGGCATCGAGCGGCTGCACTGGCGCGACGAGCGATCGGTGCCCGAGCTCCAGGCGATCGGACTGATCGGTCCCCCGAGCACCAACGCCGTGCACGTCGGGGACCCCGACGTGACCGTCGTGCAGGGCAACCACCAGGTCAGCGTCGCGAACGGCGCCCCGGTGCCCGACGGGCTCCGGCTCGAGGTCCTGCACCTGCCCTGGCGGTCCTGGGCCCAGTACGAGCACCGGGTCGACGTCAGCGGCCGGGCGTACGAGGCGAACCCCGACCTGACCCCGAGCCCTCGCCACCACGGCATGCGGGACCTCCACCGCCTGCGGGAGGGCGTGCTGCAGGCGACCTTCGCGCTGCGCTTCGTCACCGACGAGGACGCTGCTGCCGGGCCCTTCACCCGTGACGACGGCATCGCCGAGGTGCTGCGCTCGGTCGGGTCGACCGCCCTGGACGCCGCTCCGGACCCGGTCGTGCCGGAGGGCGAGCTGCGCCGTCTGCAGGCCGTCGGCCACGCGGTCGTCGGCCGCGACCACCGGATCGAGACGCTCGAGGACGCCCTCCGCGCGAGCGAGGAGACCGCCGAGATGCTGCGGGCCACCGTGCAGTTCGAGCGGGACCGCGCCGAGGCCGCGCTGCACCGGGCGGCCGGGCTGGAGTCGGAGCTCGCCGCGATGCGCGGGCGCCGAGCCGTGCGCTACGCCGACAAGGCCCAGGCGATGGCGCGCCGCCTCCGCGGGCACTGAGCCGTCCTCGCCGCCGGTATTGTCATCGGGTGCAGTTGACTCTCGAGGCCCGTTCCCGTCGCGTCCTCACCCCGGTCGCCGCCGCCGCCATCGCCGTCGTGGTCGCCCTCGTCACGTTCGTCCGGATCCCCGAGACGGCACGCAACACGATGTGGGCCGACGACGCGTCCCGCTTCGTCGGCGAGAACATCCGGGTCGGTCTGCTCGAGTCACTGACGATCCCCTACGGCGGGTACCTGCAGTTCGTCCCGCGCATCGGCGGGTGGCTGGCGCTCCGCGCCGGCGACTTCGCGGGGCTGGCGCGTGACGTCACCATCGTCTCCTGCGGCATCGCCGGGCTCTTCGCCGCTCTGGTGTTCGTGCTCTCATCGCAGTTCGTCCGCCACACCTGGGTCCGGGTGCTGATCGGCCTGGTGCCGGCGTTCGTCCCGACGATCCCGATGGAGACCGCCGGCAACCTGGCGAACCTGCACTGGTACATCCTGGTGGCCACACCGTTCCTGTTCGCGTTCGTCCCGCGCCACTGGGTCTCCGGCGGCCTGCTCGGGGTCGCGGCGATGCTCATGACACTGTCCGAGACGCAGACCCTGCTGTTCGTGCCGCTGCTGCTCATCGGCATCAACCGGGTCCGGAAGTCGCCGGTCGTGGTCGGTGCCGTCCTCGGGCTCGCGACGCAGCTGATCTCCCTGAACCTGGCGCCCCGGACCGGGCGCAACGACGTCGACCTCGGCCTCTCCGACATCGCGGCCGGCTACCTCGTGCAGCCGTTCGCCAGCACGTGGACGACCGACGCGGCCCGCGTCGGCTCGATCGTCTTCCGACACGGCTGGTGGGTCCTCGCGGTGCCCTTCGCGGTGGTGCTCCTGGTGGTCGCCGTCGGGTTCTGGCGGGGCGTCGCGCCGCAGCGCATCATCCTCGGCTCGCTGGTCGTCGGATCGGCGGCGTCGTGGGCGGCGCCGCTCATCATCACCCCGTCGACCGGGTTCCTCTTCGCGCACTACACGCTCGAGCAGTTCGGCGAGTTCCACGTCGTCCGCTACACCGCGATCGCGTCGATGTTCATCATGATGGCGCTGCTCGTCGTCGTCGACGTCGCAGCCGGCACCCGGTGGTCCCGACTGCCCCGCTGGACCGGTCCGGTCCTCGGCGGCGTGGTGACGGCGACGCTCGTCGTCAGTGCGGTCGTCAACTTCACGGTGCCGTGGTCCACCCGCGACGTCGGCCCGCTGTTCAGCGACGGCGTGGTGACGGCGACCGAGCAGTGCGTCGGCAAGCCCGCCGACACGACGATCCTGATCCCGGCAGCCCCGAATCCGAACTGGAAGCTCGCGGCGTCCTGCGCCTACGTGCAGCGCTGACCGTCAGACGCCCCGGTGCCGGCGCACCGCGTCGAGGAGCACCTCGGCCCGGCGGACGAACGCGTGCTCCGACCCGACCCGCGCCCCGCGTGCGGCCCGGTCTGCCGCCGACGCGGTCTCCCCCTGCCGGACCAGCTCGCGGAGTTCGTCCACGCCCCGGTAGCTCCGGACGGCACCGTGGAACAACTCGTCGACGCCCGGTACCGGGTCGGTGAGCACGAGCGCACCGGTGGCGGCGGCGTCGAACAGCCGGTTGGACACGAACCCGTCGCGGGCCATGTCGTCCCAGTGGTCGTTGAGCACCACCCGGGCGCTGCGGTACAGCGACGGCAGCGCGTCGTTCGCGACGAAGACCCCGCGGTGCACCCCGTCCGGCAGCAGCCCCTCCCACCCCTCGCCCCAGACGGCGAGGTCGAGTCCAGCGGCCACCGCGTCGCGCACCACCGGGCGGAAGACCTCGCGGGTCTTGCCGACGAACGCGGTGTCGAGGTCGGCGTACTCCGGTGCGGCGGACCCCGGGTGGAACCGGGCCGGGTCCGTCGCCTGCAGGAGCGGTGCCACCTCGAGGCCGGTCTCCACGGAGACCCGGGCCGCCCACACCGGCCCTGCGGCGAAACGCAGGTCGTAGCGGGCCAGTTCGTCCGCCGACACGAGGTCGGGGTGCGAGATGACCCAGAGCACGTTCGTCGCCGCGGGGTGCACCGGGGTGTCGTCGAGGCCGCGGAGCGTCAGCGCGACGTCGTCGAGGTGCTCGGACGACGGACGGACGTGCGACTCGCGGTGGTCCACGACGACCTCTTGTCCGAGCGACCGCAGCGCCGTCGCGAGGTCGCGCGCGAAGAAGGTGTCACCCCAGTCGTCGCCACCGGGTCCCGGGTGGGCCGCGATCCGGATCGACCAGCGCAGTCGGGCACCGCGGTCACGCAGCGCCAGCCGTTCGGGGCCGCGTTCGGCTCGGACGACGGGCTCGCGGAGGGCGACGGGGGCGCCTGCCGGGTCGGCGGTGGGGACGCCCGGTACGAGTCCGGCGCGGGCGAGGGCCACAGCCGCGGTGTCGTCGGTCCGCGTCCGCCAGTGCACGAGCGCCGCTGCCGCATCCGTGTCGTAGCGCCGTTCACGGAGCACGCTGGTCCGGTACACCCGTCCCAGTGCGACGGCGACGCAGGGCCCGTCGGCAGCGTCCGCACTGTCCCGCGTGAGTCGCGCGATGGCGGTCCGGGTGTCGACGGTCCGGACCGGCAGCGCCAGGTCCCGGGTGCGGACGGCGAAGCAGGGCTCGTCGGCGGCGAACACCTCGGCACCGTCGAGCAGGTCCGCGTCCTCGGCGGGGTGTCCGCGCAGCAGGGAGGCGACCGGCGCGGTGCCGCGGACCAGCACGGCTCCGGCGCTGGCGACGAGGTCGTCACCGGTCCGGACCACACCCACCGCGACGGCCGCGCGGTCGAGTGCCGCCGTCAGCGTCGTGTACCCGCCGACGGGCATCGTCACGGACGCGTCCTGCACGACGACGACGGCGCTGCCGAGGAGCGGTCGCGCCGCAGCGACGGCACCGCCCCAGGTCGCCGCGACGGTCGCGCGGGCGACGACGTGGTCCGCCCCGGCGACGACCGGCGGGTAGACGCTCGTGGGCCCCGCGTGCACGTCGTACACGCTGACGACGACGGTCGTGGCGCCGGCGTCCCGCGCGGCCCGGACGGCCGGCAGGTGGGCGCCGTCACGGAACGCGGGTTCCGCCACCGTGACGACGACGTCGACGCCGTGGTCACCGGCTCGTGCAGGCCCGGTGACCAGCGACGTGTCGACTGGGAGGCGCGGCTCGTCCGGGTGCGTCGGCACCGGTCCCGACGGGGTCGCGTCGGGTGTCGATGGGGCACCGTCAGTCGCCGACGGGCTCGCGCCAGGGCCGTCGGACCGGCCGAGGAGCCGGCGCCACCCGGGCCGGGCCACCGTCAGCCGCGCAGCAGGTTCTGCAGGTAGACGCCGTAGCCGCCCTTGACGAGCGGTGCGGCGAGGTCGTCGAGCTGCGTGTCGTCGATCCAGCCGTTGCGCCAGGCGATCTCCTCGATGCAGCCGATCTTGAAGCCCTGCCGGTCCTCGATCACCTTCACGTACTCGGACGCCTGCATCATCGACTCGAACGTGCCGGTGTCGAGCCAGGCGGTGCCACGGTCGAGGACCTGCACGCCGAGCTCCCCCGCCTCGAGGTAGCGCTCGTTGACGGTCGAGATCTCGAGCTCGCCGCGGGCGCTCGGCTCGATGGTCTTGGCGATCTCGATGACCTTGTTGTCGTAGAAGTACAGGCCGGGCACGGCGTAGTTCGACTTCGGCTCCGCCGGCTTCTCCTCGATGGAGACGGCGGTGAAGTCGTCGTCGAACTCCACGACGCCGTACGCCTTCGGGTCGGCCACGTGGTACGCGAAGATCGTCGCGCCCTGCACCTCGGTGTTCTTGCGGAGGTTCGTACCGAGCCCGGTGCCGTGGAAGATGTTGTCGCCGAGGACCAGCGCCACGCTGTCGTCGCCGATGAAGTCCTCACCGATGACGAACGCCTGGGCCAGCCCGTCCGGGGACGGCTGCACCGCGTACTGGATGTCCATGCCGAGGGCCGACCCGTCGCCGAGCAGCGCCTTGAACTGGTCGTTGTACTCCGGCGTCGTGATGATCAGCACCTCGCGGATGCCGGACATCATCAGCGTCGACAGCGGGTAGTAGACCATCGGCTTGTCGTAGATCGGCATGAGCTGCTTGCTGATGCCCTTGGTGATCGGCCAGAGGCGCGTGCCGGAACCACCGGCCAGGATGATGCCCTTCATGGGGGTGCGTCCTTACTTCGTCGTGGTCCGGAGGGACTCGGTGTAGGCGAGGCACTCCTCGAACGTGGGGAGCAGCCCCTGCTCGGCGGCCTGCTCGAGGGTGGGCGCGCTGGTGTCCTTCTCGGACAGCACCGGCTCACCGATGCCGTCGGGCAGTTCGAGCCCGACGGTGGGGTCGAGGATGCTGATCCCCTTCTCGCGCTGGAGGTCGTAGTGCGCACTGACCAGGTAGTTCACCGTCGACTGGTCCTCGAGCGCGACGATGGCGTGACCGAGCCCCTCGGACAGGTACACGGCACGGCGGTCGACGTCGTCGATCCGGACGGAGTCCCACTGGCCGAACGTCGGCGAACCGACGCGGATGTCGATGATGTAGTCGATGAAGGCACCGCGGACGGCCGTGACGTACTTGGCCTGGCTCGGTGCGACCAGGGCGTAGTGGATCCCCCGCGCGACGCCGCGCGACGAGATCGACATGTTCACCTGACGGAGGTCGAGCGGGTGACCGACGGTCTCCTCGAGCACGTCCGCACGGTAGGCCTCGAGGAACGCACCCCGGGCATCACCGTGCTGGACGGGGGTGAACTCCCACGCGCCTTGGATCTTCAGTTCTCGGATCTGCACCGGGGCAGCCTAGCAAGACGGCTGCGCTCAGAGGCCGAGGGCTCCTCGCCAGTCGCCGTCGGCCGTCACGAGCCGCTCGGCACGCACGTACGACCGGGCCTGCGCCACCCGGTCGTCGGCCTCCCGGAAGGCGGTCCGCAGCGCCTGCTGCCACGCGGCCGGCTCGTTCGGGACGAGCAGACCGCCGTGCGCGTCGATGCCGGCGTAGGAGGGCCGGTCCGAGGCGACGAACGGCAGCCCGAGCATGCTGACCTCGAGGAACTTGAGGTCGCTCTTGGCGTCGTTGAACGGGTCGGCGGTGAGCGGTGCGACCCCCGCCGACCAGCGGTGCGCGTTGTCCCGGAGGAACGCCACGAACTCGGGGTAGTGCGTCGCCCCCTCGGGCAGGTCCAGGCGGTCGAACCAGTCGGCGTCGGAGTCCGTCACGCCGACCACCTCGAGGCGGACCGCGCGCCCGTCGTCGTCCACCATCCCGTCGAAGGCGGGCCGGAGCAGCGCCAGGTCGTCGCCGTGCGTCGCGGACCCCATGTAGAGGACCCGGCGAGGGCCGGTCGGGTCCGGGCGGGACGGGCCGGTCCCCCACAGCCCCGGCTGGACGGCGTTCGGCACGACCACCGCCGGGATGCCCGACGCCGCGAGCACCGTGCGGAGCGGCTCCGTCGACGTGACGACCACGTCGGCGGCCGCCACCAGGCGCTCGACGGACGCGAGTCGGTCGGGGTCGTACTCGGCGCGGACGAGCCGGGCACGGGCCTCCCGGCTGAAGAAGTCGTCGTCGACCTCCGCGACGATGCGGGTGCCCTCGCGGTGCGCGCGCTCGATCGCGGCGTCGAGCGAGGCGAGCGGGAAGGCGTCGCGCTGCACGAGCAGCACGTCGAGGTGGGCCGTGTCCGTCCCGTCCGCCCAACGGACCGGCTCGACCTGGGCGACGCGGGCCGCTCCGGAGGCGGCGAGCGCCGACATCCGGCCGGTGACGCGGATGTGCGCGGAGGCCGGGTGCACGCCGCCGGCGCCGTGCACGACGAAGCCGACCAGGGGCGGCGGCGCGGCGACGCCCGTCGGGTCGGCGACGGCCGTGGGCCGGGGTGCACCGCCCCGTCCGAGGAGGCGGGCGACGGACGAACGGAGGGAAGCCACGTCGCCATGGTGACACGGCGGCCCGTGACACGGCGGACCGGCGGGGGCGACGCCCCGCGCGGTCGGGCAGGGGCTCAGTAGACTCGACGTTCCGTGCCCCCGTGCCGTCGCGTCGCCCACGTAGGATGATGCGCGACTTCCGGGCCGGAACCCGCCGACCGTGAACATCCCAGGGACCCATCACCTCGTGAAACTGTTCGTCCAGATCCCCTGCCTCAACGAGGAGCAGACGCTCCCGTCCGTCCTCGAGACGATCCCGACGTCGATCCCCGGCATCGACGAGATCGAGATCCTGGTCATCGACGACGGGTCGACCGACCGGACCGTCGAGGTCGCTGCGTCGCTCGGCGTCCGGCACTTCGTGCGCCACACCACGAACATGGGTCTGGCGCGGTCGTTCCGCGACGGCGTGGACTACGCGCTGCTGCACGGGGCGGACATCGTCGTCAACACGGACGGCGACAACCAGTACCCGCAGTCGCAGATCGCGGACCTCGTCCAGCCGATCCTCCGCGGTGACGCCGAGATCGTCATCGGCGACCGCCAGACGCGGACGATCGAGCACTTCTCGGGCTTCAAGAAGCTCATGCAGCGCTTCGGGTCCTTCGTCGCCAGCCGTGCCGCCGGGCTGGACCTGCCCGACGCCGCGAGCGGGTTCCGCGCCTACTCGAAGTACTCGCTCATCCGGCTGAACATCGTCACGCGCTTCAGCTACTGCATGGAGACGATCGTGCAGGCGGGCTACAAGCGTCTGGCGATCGCGAGCATCCCGATCACGACGAACGCCAAGACCCGCGAGTCCCGGCTCTTCAAGAACATCTGGCAGCACATGTTCCAGTCCGGGTCGGCGATCGCCCGGGTGTACCTGATGTACCGGCCGATGGCGCTCTTCGCGTCGGTCAGTGCCGTGCTCGCCGCCTGTGGGCTCATCCCCTTCGTGCGGTACCTGGTCCTGCTCTGGGCGGACTCGGGCGGCAACCACCTGCAGTCGCTGATCCTCGGGCTCGTGCTCATCATCACGGCCGTGCTCTCCATCACCATCGGCGTCGTGGCCGACCTCACCCGCATGAACCGGACCCTGGCAGAGGAGCAGCTCGACCTGCAGAAGCTCCAGCGCTATGGCGACTGAGGTCGCCCCGCCGCGGACGACCCGGACACCGGTGCCGGCCGCTGTGCCCGTCCGACGTCGTGAGCTGGTCGTGGTGTCGCTGGTGACCGCCGGCTTCGCCCTCGTGCTGCTGCTGTGGGCCGTGCTCGTCCCGGCGTTCCAGGCCCCCGACGAGCGCGCGCACTTCGACGCCGCTCTGCACGTCGCGATCGGTGACGGCTGGCCCGAGCCCGGCGACCTGCACGTCCTCACCGCGATCGAGCACCTCGCACCGACCGACCAGACCTCGCTCGGCGACCTGCTCCGGCAGACCGACTCGGGCGACGGCGACACGGTCGACCAGATGACCCAGCACCCGCCGACCTACTACTTCCTGGCGGCCGGCGTCCTGCACCTGGTGCACTTCCAGGACCTCACCGTCGCCGCCGCCGTCACCGTGCTCCGGCTCGTCGGGGCCCTCGCCGCACTCCCCCTGCCGTTCCTCGCCTGGGCGACCGTGCGTCGGGTGACCGGCTCGCCCCGTGCCGCGGTCGTCGGGGCGTTCGCGGTGCTCGCGGTGCCGGAACTCGCATCGATCGCCGCGTCGGTGTCGAACGACGGCCCGGTGATGCTCTTCGCCGCGACCACGGTCTGGCTGGCCGCGCGCCTGCTGACCGGTGACCGCCGGACCCGGACCGCCGTGGCCCTCGGGGTCTCGCTCGGCCTCGCGCTGCTGTGGAAGGGGACGGCCCTCCCGCTCATCCCGTTCGTCGGGCTCGCCGTCGTGGTGGGGACCACCGGCCGACCGCTGCCGGCACGTCTCGTCCGTGGCGTGTGGGTGCTCGCCGTCGCCGCCGCGCTCGGCGCCTGGTGGTGGGTCCGCAACCTGCTCGTCCACCACCAGCTGCAACCGGACGGCTTCGCAGCGCTCCGACCGCCGCAGCCGTTCCCGACCGACACCGGTCCGGACCCCGTGTCCTTCGTCGGCGTCTCCTGGAGCACGATCGCCCGGACGTTCTGGGGCAGCTTCGGTGGCCGCGCCCAGTGGGTCGTCTCGCCCCTCTTCTTCGAGACCGCCACGGTCCTGGGCCTCGGTGCCGTCCTGGTCTGGGGCTTCCGACGCGGCCGTGGTCTCGGCACGGCCCTGACCCTCGCCGTGCTGCCGGTGACGATCCTGCTGCTGCAGAGCTGGACGACCTGGTCGAGCTACCTGCACACCACCTTCGTCGGCGGGACACAGGGGCGCTACTACTTCCCCGCGATGCTCGCGTTCATCGCCCTCAGCGCACTGGCCTGGCGCCGGGCGCTCCGGACCGAGCCCGGGCACCGGCGTGCCGTCGTGGTCGTCCCGGTCATCGCCGTGGTCGTGGCCGTCGCCGGCCCGCTGTACCTCTACGCGTCGGTCGCGGAACACATGCGCATCCGCGTGACGGCCCGCGGTCTCGACGTCCTCGCGACCACGAGTCCGGTGCCGGTCGGGGTCTCGATCGCGCTCTGGTGCGTGGCCGTCGTCCTGCTGGTCGCCGCGGTCGTCGTGCTCGCGGGCGCCGTCCGGTCCGCCGGCTGGGCCTCCCTTCCGGCGGTCGCCGGGTCCGACCCGGGAGGCGCGACACCGGCCCCTGGGACGGGTCCCGTCACCGGCGGCGTCGCGATCTCCGACACCGACACCGACACCGACGCCGGCTCCGGAGCGGTCGCGGCCACCGAGCCGGTCCCGCACGGCGGGTCCCCCGTGTCACACCCCGACGAGGAGGCCGGCCGATGAACGACGCCGCACACCCCCGCATCACACGCACCGAGGTCATCGGCGTCGTCGGGCTGACCGCCGCGTTCGCGCTGCTGCTCGTGACGTGGGCAGTCGTGTCGCCGCCGCTGCACGGGCCGGACGAACTCGCCTACGTGGACGCGAGCATGCACCTCGCACTCGGCGAGGCATGGCCCGCCGCCGGCTCGATGCACTACCTGCAGGGTCTCCTCGCCCAGGGGGTGCCGTCGCTCCCGCAGATCGCCGCCGACCGGGTCTCCTTCGGGACCCTCGTCGGCGACCAAGCCGTCAACACGCTGGTCAACCCGATGTCCCAGCACCCGCCGACCTACTTCCTGTTCCAGAGCCTGGTCGCGCGGGCGCTGGACTTCACCACGCGTCGCTGGGACGTCGTCGTCCTCGGCATGCGCCTGGTCGACGTGGCGCTGACGAGCGTCCTGCCGGCACTCGTCTGGGCGTCGGTCCGCCGGGCCACCCGGGCGCCGCGCCTCGCGCTGTTGTCGGCCGGTGCCCTCCTGCTGGTGCCGCAGCTCGCACAGTTCGGGTCGTCGGTGAACGCATGGGTGCCGGTCGTGACCGCGGGGGCGCTGGCCACCTGGCTCGGCATGCGCATCGCCACCGGGGACCGGTCCTGGTGGACGGTCCTGGCGCTCGGCGGATCGCTCGCCGTGGCCACCGCGGTGATGTCCGGCGGCGCGCTCCTCGTGCCGTTCGCGATCGTGGTCGTCCTCGCCTCCCGCTCCGACCTGGGCCGCGGCGGGCGGGTGCTCCGGGCGCTCGTCGTGCTCGCGGTGCCGGTGGTCGCCACCGGGTGGTGGTGGCTCGCTCGGCTCCGACGGACCGGCAGCCTGCAGCCCGACGCCCTGCCGACCACGACCACCCGGTGGCCGGCGGCCGAGGGTCCGGACCCGACGGCGTTCGCGGGGACCGTCTGGAACGGCCTGTCGGACTCGTTCTGGGGACGTCTCGGCCGCTACGAGTGGCCGCTGTCGCCGGTCCTGGTCGACTCCCTCACCGTGATCGCACTCGCCGTCCTCGTCTGGGCGGCGAGCCGACGGTCCGTCGACCGTCGACTCCTGCTGGTCACCGCCGTGTTCCCGGTCACCGCCGTCGTGGTCGTGCTGGTCCGTGACTGGGCGACCTACGTCGGACACACGGGCGTCACGGTCAACCAGGGACGCTTCCTGTTCCCCGCCGTCGCCGCGCTCGTCGTCATGCAGGCGATCGCGTGGCGTGGTCTCGTGCTCGAGGAGCGCACACGTCGTCGACTCGGCCGTGCCCTCGTGGTGGTCGGCCCGCTGGTCGCCGCGGTCGGTCTCGCGCTGGTCTACGGCGGCTCCTACGAGATGCTGCAGTTCCGGATCGGCGCGAACGGCATCGGCTTCCTCAGCACGACCACCCCGTACGGTCTCCGCGCCGTGGCCGCAGCACTGGCCGCACTGGTCGTCGTGGGGGCCGTCACCGGCGTCGTGATCTGGCGCTGGCTCGGTGCTCCGCCCGCCCCGCCGGTGCCGTCCGGTGCCCCGACGCGGCCAGCCACTGCCCCACTAGACTCTCTGCCGACCGTCACCACGAACCGAAGGAATGACCCGTGAAGATCCTCGTGACCGGAGGGGCCGGCTTCATCGGCTCGAACTTCGTCCGCCGCACGCTGCAGGACGCCTACCCCGGCCTCGAAGGTGCCGACGTCGTCGTCTACGACGCGCTGACCTACTCGGGCAACCTCGAGAACCTCGCACCCGTCGCGGACTCCCCCCGCTACACCTTCGTGCAGGGTGACATCACCGACGCCGCGAAGCTCGACGAGGTCGTCCCGGGCATCGACGCGATCGTGCACTTCGCCGCCGAGTCCCACGTCGACCGTTCGGTCCGCGACTCCGGCATCTTCGTCGAGACGAACGTCGTCGGCACGCAGCGCCTGCTCGACGCCGCACTCCGCCACGGGACCGAGCGCTTCGTGCACGTCTCCACCGACGAGGTCTACGGCTCGATCAGCGAGGGCTCGTGGGACGAGGAGCGTCCGCTCGAACCGAACTCGCCGTACTCGGCGTCGAAGGCCGGCAGCGACCTGCTCGCGCGCAGCTACCACCGCACGCACGGGCTGAACCTCTCGATCACGCGCTGCTCGAACAACTACGGGCCGTACCACTTCCCGGAGAAGGTCATCCCGCTGTTCGTCACGAACCTCATCGACGACCGGCACGTGCCGCTCTACGGCGAGGGCAACAACATCCGCGACTGGCTGCACGTCGACGACCACACCCGCGGCATCGCGATGGTCCTCACCAAGGGCCGCGCGGGCGAGATCTACAACATCGGCGGCGGGACCGAACTCACCAACAAGGAGCTCACCCAGCTGCTCCTCGACGCCACCGGCAAGGACTGGTCGTACGTCGACCGCGTCCAGGACCGTCTCGGCCACGACCTCCGCTACTCGGTCGACATCTCGAAGATCCAGGCCGAGCTCGGCTACGAACCGCAGGTGCCGTTCGAGCAGGGCCTCGCCGACGTCGTCCAGTGGTACCGCGACAACCGCGCCTGGTGGGAGCCCCTCAAGGAGCGTGCGGCGCTCAGCTGAGCCCGTCGACGACGATGACGCGCACCCTCATCACCGGCGCCGCCGGCATGCTCGGCCGTGACCTGCAGCTCGCGCTGCGAGGTCGTGACGTGACCGCCCTCGGCCGAGCCGACCTCGACATCACCGACCCGGACGCGGTCGACGCCGCGGTCGCCGGCCACGACGTCGTGATCAACTCCGCGGCGTACACGAAGGTGGACGACGCGGAGACCCACGAGGACGAGGCCGGAGCGGTGAACGCCACCGGCCCGAAGCTCCTGGCCGAGGCGGCGGTCCGCCACGGCGCCAAGCTCGTGACGATCTCGACGGACTACGTGTTCGACGGCAACGGCACCGCGCCCTACGCCGAGGACGCCCCGACCGACCCGCTGAACGCCTACGGGCGGACCAAGGCGGCCGGCGAGGCGTTCGTGCGGCAGATCGCGCCGGACTCGTCGTACATCGTCCGCACCGCGTGGATCTACGGCGAGCACGGGCCGAACTTCGCCGCGACGATGCTGCGGCTCGCCGCCACGCACGACACGGTGTCGGTCGTCACGGACCAGGTCGGACAGCCCACCTGGACCGGGGACCTGGCTGCGCGCATCGTCGAACTGGTCGACACGGACGCCCCGGCCGGCATCTACCACGGCACGAACTCAGGCCAGGGCTCCTGGTACGACTTCACCCGCGCGATCTTCTCGGAGAACGGGCTGGACCCGGAGCGCGTACTGCCCACCGACAGCGCGTCCTTCGTCCGACCGGCACCGCGCCCGGCGTACAGCGTGCTCGGGCACGACGCGTGGTCCCGTGCGGGCCTCGCGCCGATGCGCGACTGGCGCGAAGCACTGCACGCCGCCGTCGCGGCGGGAGCCCTCTCCGCGTGAGCGACACCACCACCTCGCTCGTCGTCGGCGGCGGCGGGTTCCTCGGCCGGTCGGTCGTCCGGGCCCTCGAGCGGATCGGCGACCAGGTCGTCGTCCCCCGGGTCCCGTGGGGCGACACCGAGGCGGCGGCCGAGGTGCTGGTCGAGGCCGTCGCCGGCCTGCGTCGGGGCACGACGCCCTGGCGCCTGGTGTGGTGCGCCGGGACCGGGATCGTGACGACCGGGGACGACGCCTTCACCGCGGAACGCGAACTGCTCGAGCGTGTGCTCGACCCCGCGGCGACGGCACCCGGTCCCGACGGCGGGGCTGCCGGCACCGCCTTCCTGGCGTCGTCCGCGGGTGCGACCTACGCCGGTTCCGACGGGGTGCCCTTCGACGAGACCACCGAACCACGACCGCTCGCGCCCTACGGCCGGACCCGGCTCGTCGCCGAGCAGCGGTTCGCCTCGTGGGCCGACGCGGTGGGTGCACGCCTGGTGATCGGCCGGATCGCCAACCTCTACGGCCCGGGGGCGAACCTCGAGAAGCCGCAGGGCCTCGTGTCGCAGCTCGCCGCCGCGCACGTCGAGGGCCGGACGTCGTCGATCTACGTCCCGTTCTCGACCACCCGCGACTACCTGTACATCGACGACGCGGGTGCGATGGTCGCCGGCGCCCTCGAACTCGTCGCGGAGCAGCCAGCGGGCACCGTCGTGACGAAGATCTTCGCCTCCCAGCGGGGGCACTCCATCGCCGAGGTGGTCGCGGCCGTCGGTGCCGCGTTCGGCGAGGACCTGCGGATCGAGCGGGGCCAGCACGACTCCGCCGGCCTGCACGGCCTCGACCTGCGGTTCCGGTCCACCGTGCTCCCCGAGCTCGACGACCGGAGCCTGATGCCCTTCGACGAGGGCGTGCGCCGCACCGTCGACTCCGTCCGAACCGCCCGAGGGGGACACCGAGCATGACCGGACCAGCACCGCGGACCGCACGGATCGCCGCGTGGACGCATGCCCACCCGTGGGCCGGCATCACCGTCTGGAGCGCGGTCGTGTTCCTGCTCGCCGCGTCGGTGGCACGCGCGTTCACGTACCCGCCGCTCAACGGCGGCGACGAGCCGGCGCACTTCGACTACATCATCACGGTGTGGCACGGTCACCTGCCGGTCTTCGAGAACGGGTTGACCTACCGGGCGCCGTTCGGGGCCGGTGTGCCGGTCCAGTGGGTCTCGCAACACCCGCCGCTGTACTACCTCCTGCTCGCCCCGGTGGTCGGCCCCCTGTTCGACCACGGTCACGCCCTGCTCGCGGTGATGGCGGGCCGGATCGGCAGCGGCCTGATGATCGCGACGGCGGTGCCGGCCGCGGCGTGGGGCGTCTGGCGGACCTTCCCGGGCGCACGTCGCCTGCCCGGCGCGGTCGCCGTGCTCACCGCACTGGCCGGCATGATCATCCAGCAGGGGTCGTCGATCTACAACGACGCCCTGTACTACCCGCTCGTCGTGCTGGCCTGCGGGATCGCCGGAGCCGCCCTCCGGTCCGGGGTCAGCCGCCGTCTGCTCGTGGCGGCCGCGCTCGTCGGCGCCGCCGGGATGACGACGCGCCTGTCGTTCGCGCTCTGGCTCGTCGCCCTCGTCGTCGCGCTGCTGCTCGCGCCGGACGTCCGCCTCGGCCGCTTCACCGGCATCCCCGCCCGCATCGTCGCGGCGGTGCTCCCGGTGCTCGCCGCAGGTGCGGCCTCCGGCTGGTTCTACCTGCGGAACGAGCGCATCACCGGGAACTTCAGCGGGCGGCACGCCGAGTGGGGGCTCGAACACGCGCATCGGGTGGAGCGTCCGATGGTCGACATCGCCCAGGACCCGGGTTTCTACCGTGGGCTCTTCGGGGTGTACCGCGGCGTCCTCGATCCGCTGTCCTGGTCGACGTACCTGCTCCTGGTCGTCCCCCTGGTGCTCGCGGTGCTCGCCGGCGTCTGGGTACTCGTCCGTCGCCGTCCGACCCGTGCCGACGCCTCCGTCGCACGCTCGGTGGCACGCGCCTCCGTCCGGGCCGAGCGGCGTGACCGCCTGTCGACGGCGCTGATCGTCGCCATGTACGTCGTGGTGACCCTGCTGCTGCTCGCGAGCCAGGTCGACTACGTCTCCGGCGGCGGTGCAGCCAACACGCGGTACTCGTTCACCGCGCTCCCGATGATCATCATCGCGATGGCCGTGGGTCTCACCGCGTGGCGCCCGCTGTCCGGTGTCCTCATCGGACTGTGGATCGTCGGCGCGATGCCGCCCTACCTGTCGCTCGTGGACCTCTTCGTCACGAGCATCGTGCCGCACGCGGCGGCGGTCGTGCAGGTCGCCTTCGCCGTCTCGCTGGTCGGCATCGTCGGGATCGTCATCGGGGTGTTCCTCGACTCCAGGGTCCTCCAGGACGCCCGGGCGGCGGGCCTCGCGCGACGACTCCCCACCACCGGAACGCCCGGCGCTGACCGGAAGGATTCCGACCAGACCGAGCCCGACTCGACCGAGCCCGACCCGAGTGAGCCCGACGAGGTTCAGCCGCGCGCTGCGCGCAACAACGTCCGGTAGCGCTCGGCGACGGCGTCCACCGAGTAGGCGGACGCCGTCTCCGCGGCAGCCCGACCCAGCTGGAGGGCGAGGTCGGGATCCGCGAGCAGACGGTCCATGGCCGCGGCGAGTGCGACCGCGTCGCCGGGCTCGACGAGCAGTCCGTTGACGCCGTCCTCGACGACGTCGACGATGCCGGGGACGGCACTCGCGATCACGGCGCACCCGGCCGACATGGCCTCGAGCAGGGCGACCGGCAGTCCGTCCCGGTCGCCGTTCGCCGCCGGCACCGAGGGGTAGAGCGCGATCGACGCACGGGCGTACTCCGCCGCCAGCGCGTCCTTGCCCCGCGCTCCGACGAACGACACGCCCGAACCGGCACGTGCCTCCAGCGGTCGGCGCAGCGGTCCGTCACCCACGACGACGACCTCCGTCGGCGCGACGGTCACGCGCTCGAGCGCGTCGAGCAGGACGACCGCGCCCTTCTTCTCGACGAGTCGACCGACGAACAGCACCCGCCCGGCGACCCGCGTCTCGCGCGCCGTGGCCGCGGCGATCGGCGCCTCGTCGACACCCATCGGGACGACGTGGACCTGCTCGGGACGGGCGCCGAGGGCCGCCAGCTCGCGCGCCATGTCGGTGCTCATGCAGGTCACCGACGCGGCACTGCGGACCACGGACCGCTTGACGGCCTGGAGGACCGGGTGCCGCAGGGCGTACAGGTCGCCGCCCAGCGTGGTCACGACCCGCGGCAGGCGTCCGAGCACGAGGCGACCGACGGCCCCCTGCGGGATGATCCAGTGCAGGAGCGCCACGTCCGGCCGGGAGCGACGCTGCTCGCGGACCAGCGCGGCGGCCATCGCGCCGAAGAAGAACGGGACCTGCAGCCACCGCGTGCGGTCGGCCTTGAGGTTGTCGACGATCGCGCCGTCGGCCAGGTCGCGCCAGCGTGCCGGGAAGTACCCGTAGCGGCGGACCTCGACGTCACCGATCCGCTGGTGTGCCCGGGCGCCGCGGGTCATCGGTGCGACGACCACGACGCGGTACTCGTCCGCCAGCGCCAGCGCCAGGTCGAGGACGAAGCCCGGGGTGCCGTCACCCGGTTCGGCCGGGAACGTCGACGCGGCGACGAGCAAGGTCGGACGGACGGCAGGATCGGGATTCATGCGGCGCGCTCGCTTAGAGTTGTCAGTCGATGGACGCACGACAGCCTACGGGGTCCGCGGCGTCACGCCCGGAACCGACCGCCGACTCCCCTGACCCCCTCGGGACGCCCCCGACCCGGGGCCGTCGAGAGCGCGTCCTGACCCTCGTCAAGTGGGCCGCCGCGGTCGTCGCGATCGGTCTCCTGGTCTGGGGCGTCGCCCGGCAGTGGGACGCGATCGTCACCGACTTCGCGCGCCTCGACGTGGCGACCGTCAGCATCGGCCTGGGCGCGACGCTGGTCGCCCTGGTCGCCAACATGCTGTCCTGGCGCTCGATGATGGCGGCGACCGGCTTCCACGTCCGTCCGGCAGCGGCCTCCTCGATCTTCTTCGTCGGCCAGCTCGGCAAGTACATCCCGGGCGGGGTCTGGGCGATCGCGGCGCAGGCCGAGCTCGGACGGGCACACGGACTGGCCCGTTCCGGCAGCGCGGTGGCCTCGCTCGCCTCGATGCTCGTGAGCATGGTCACAGCCGCACTGGTCGGCATCGTCGCGCTGCTCTTCTCCGCGTCCGACGGCCTCGCGCACTACTGGTGGCTCGCGGTCGTCGTGGTCATCGGTCTGGTCGCGCTGACCCCTCCGGTCCTCAGCCGACTGATCGCCATCGCCTTCCGTCTGCTGCGCCGACCGGCCGAGCCCACGGTGTTGACCTGGGGCGGCACGCTCGCGTCGATGGCGTGGTCGATCGTGATGTGGCTGGCCTACGGCGTGCAGGCGACGTTCGTGCTGCGGACGTTCGGGGCCGACTCGCCGTCGGTGTTCGCGGTGTCCACGGGCGCGTACGCGGTCGCCTGGCTGGTCGGGTTCCTCGTCGTCATCGCCCCCGCGGGTCTCGGCCCCCGGGAGGGCGTGCTGGTGCTCCTCCTCGCCAGCGTCGTGCCGCCCGCGGGTGGCGCCGCCCTCGCCCTCGCGGTCGTCAGCCGGGTGTTCATGACCATCGGCGACGTCGTCCTCGCCGGCATCGGGTCGGCCCTCGCCGTCCGACACCGTCGCGCCCTGGCCGGCGTGCGCCCGCCTGCGGTCGACACCAGCGACCTCCCCGGTTCTGCCGAACGCCACTGGTAGCCTCGTCAGTCGTCCCCCGCACCACCCGGACCGCACCACCGAGGAGCCCTGCCAGATGACCACTCTCCGCGTGATCGTCGACCAGGTGCTCGCACCGGTACCCGGCGGCATCGGCCGCTACGCGGAGGAACTCACCCGGCAGCTGATCGCGACCGCCCCGGACGGCTGTGACGTCGAAGCGGTCGTCTCGGCGTCCTCGGCCGCCGAACTCGAACGGCTCCGGATCCTCCTGCCCGGGCTCGCCGGCCTCGACCGACTGGCACTGCCCCGACGTGAGCTGTCCCTCGCGTGGCAGGGCGGTCTGGCCCACGGTGCCTCGCACGGCATGGTGCACGCCCCGAGCGTCCTCGCCCCGCTGGTGAAGCACGACCGGGTGCAGGAGCCGGGCCGGCAGACGGTCGTCACCGTGCACGACACCGTGCCGTGGACGAACCCGGAGACCCTGACCCCGCGCGGCGTGCACTTCCACAAGGCGATGGTGAAGCGTGCGTACAAGTACGCCGACGCCGTCGTCGTGCCGACCCACGCCGTGGCCGCGCAGCTCAACGAGATCCACCGGTTCGACGACCGCCTGCGGGTCATCGGCGGCGCACCGAGCGGCCGCCTGCGCGTGCCGGTCGACGCCGACCTCCGCGCCGAGCGGCTCGGACTCCCCGAACGCTACGTCCTGGCCGTCGGCACGCTCGAACCGCGCAAGGGCCTGACCGCCCTCATCGAGGCCATGGCCCACCCCGAGGCGCCGGACGACGTCCCGCTGGTCATCTCCGGGCCGGACGGCTGGGGCGACGTCGACGTGCACGGCACCGCCGAGCGCGCCGGACTCGACCCGTCCCGGGTGAAGGTGCTCGGGCGCGTCGACGACGCCGACCTCGCCGTGGCCTACGACCGTGCCACCGTCTTCGTGTTCCCGAGCCTCGCCGAGGGCTTCGGACTCCCCGTGATCGAGGCGATGAGCTTCGGCGTGCCGGTCATCCACTCCGACGACGACGCCGTCACCGAGGTCGCCTCCGACGCCGGCATCAGCGTCGCGCGCAACCCGCGTGCGTCCTACCCGGAGCGGCTGGCTCAGGCGATGTACCAGGTCGTCAACGACCCGCACCTCGCCGGGCAGCTCGCGATCGCCGGGCCGGACCGTGCGCGGATGTTCGACTGGCGCGACTCCGCCCTCGAGACCTGGCAGCTGCACGCCGACCTCTGACCCTGTCCACTCCGGCGTGCGGCGTCCCGCCGGCAATTCGGCCGGTTCCGTCCGGCGTCGCACGACTCCGTCCGATCCGAACCGCGGGATCCGCGGGTCCGGACGGGTTCCGGTGGGGCGGCGTCCGCCGGAACCGGTGGATCCCCTCGGGTGCGTCACGGCTCGGCATCGATCGTCGGCTCCCGCCGTGTCCCTGGCCGGGAGGCTCGTCCCTGCCTGCCAGGATCGGCTCATGACCCGTCGTCACCCGTCCACGGCCCTCACCGCCGCCATCACCGTCGGCGTCGGTGCGGCCCTGTTCCTCACCGCCTGCTCGGGCGGCGACACCCCGGCACCGACCCGGAGCGCGACGGCCACCGCGACGACGACCCCGAAGCCGACCCGGACCCCCTCGCCGACCCCGACGGCGACCACCCCGGCCGTCCCGTCCACCCCCGCGAGCGCCACGGCAGCACCGGCTCCCGGTGACGGCGGCGGCTCCGACGGCGGCGACGCCGACGGGTCCGGACAGGGCACCGGGAACGGCGGCGGCGTCACGAACCCCGTCAGCGTCGACTTCGGCACCGTCACCCAGCAGGGCATCGCGGCGGCCGGCGGCGGCAAGGTCGTCTCCCTCGCCGGCTCGGGTGACCTCTGGACCGTGGTCGTCGCCGGACCGGACGGGTCGCTCACGCAGTCCGTCGTGTCCGCCACGCTCGGCCGGGTCACGTCCGGGCCGTTCCCGAAGGACTCGGACGCCGCGACGAAGACGGCGAACACAGCACGCGCTGCCGGCCTGCGGGTCGACGCGAACGCGGCCGCGGCGAAGGCGACCGCGGCCGTCCCGGGCAGCTCACTCCGCAGCCTGCAGCTCGGTGGCAGCGGTTCCGCACCGGTGTGGACCGCGACGGTCGCCGCCGGTGGAGCCACCCGTACCGTGACCGTGGACGGCGTGACGGGCGCGGCCCGGGCCTCCTGACCGACAGGTCGTCCTGGTGGCCGGTGGCCGCCCCGCCGACCGGCTGGGGGCGCTGTTCCCTGCCGGTGGACGTGGCGGCGTGTCGGGCCGGACGACCTCAGCGGGCGTCGCGGAGCGCCTGCGCCTTCCGCTCGACGGCCTGCTCCAGCTCGGCTGCGTACTCGGCCAGGCGGGTCGCGACCGTGGGCTCCGAGCTGCCGATGATGCGGGCCGCGAGCAGTCCGGCGTTCGCCGCACCGTTGATCGCCATCGTCGCGACCGGGATGCCCGCGGGCATCTGCACGATCGACAGCAGTGAGTCGAGGCCGTCGAGGCGAGCGAGCTGCACCGGCACACCGATGACGGGCAGGGTCGTCACCGAGGCGACCATGCCGGGCAGGTGTGCAGCCCCGCCGGCACCGGCGATGACGACGCGGATGCCGCGACCGGCGGCCTCACGACCGAAGCGCATCATCTTGTCCGGGGTGCGGTGCGCCGACACGACGTCCGCCTCGTAGGGGATGCCGAGTTCGTCGAGGACGTCGGCGGCGGCGCGCATGGTGGGCCAGTCCGAGTCGGAACCCATGATGACGGAGACGAGGGGGGCGGGAGCGGAGCTGTCGGTCACCCTGTCGAGCCTAGCGGCGGGCAGCAGCAGTGCTTCTGATCAGCGGACCGTGACCGTGCGGCAGCCGAGCGAGGCGTCCCCGCCCCGCCCGAGCCCGGTCGCGGTGACGCACACGGTGTGCCGGCCCGACGCCACCGCGAGGGTCCGTGCGTACCCGTGTGCCGCCCCGCCGCCGTAGGCGCGGCCGATGTCGGGCCGGGAACCCGATGCCGCGATGCCCGTGGCACCCCGACCGTCGACCCGGACGGTGACGGTGACGGGGGTCGCGATGGCGTCTCGGTCGAAGGCCCACCCGGAGACGGCCACGCGACGCTTCGCGGGCGACGTCACGGCGTCCACCCGCCCGACCGGGGCACTGGCGGCGATCGTCACGGTCCGGCACGCCGACGTGGGCGCGACGGTGCCGGTCGTTCCACCGGGCGTGACGTCGGACACGACCGCGCACACCCGGTGGGTGCCCGCCGGACCGGGGACGACGGCCTGGAACCCGTGCGCCGCGCCGGCACCCGTGGTCCGTGCGACGTCCGGCCGGTCGAGGCCCGCGGTCGGCGAGGCGACGACTCGATCGTCGACGGTGACGTCCACCCGGAGGGCACGCGCGGGCACGTCCGTGTCGACCGCCCAGCCGCGGACCGCGATGCCCGCCGGCGCTGCGGTGGCCGACTCGAGCGTCACGCGCGGGGCGGCCGACTGCTGGCGCTTCGGGGCCGCGGTCTGCGCGGGAGCCGGGGTGCCGAGCGCGGCGTTCGCGACGAGGCTCTGCGCGTACGCGGAGTACCAGTTCCCGGCCCGCGGTCCCCCGTTGCAGGTGCCGTCGCTCGCGCCGGGCGTCTTCACCCAGAGCAGGGCGTCGAGCGCGGTGCCGTCGGTGGCGACCCGGGGCGTGGTGCCGAGACCGGCGCCCGGGGCGTTGCACCAGGTGCCGCGCCAGCCGGTGCCGTTCCGGGAGGTGTCGATCACGTAGTGCGAGCCTCCGGTCAGCGCGGACACACGCTGGGCGTACGCCTGCTCGGCGGCGACCGGGTAGTAGTTCGCGACGTTGGTGGAGAACCCGCGGGCGGACTGCACGCCGGCCTTCGTCAGACGGTCGGCCATCGTGGCGGCCGGCACCCAGTTGGAGTTCCCGGCGTCGAGGTACGCGGGGACGCCGGCAGCGGTGAAGGCGGCGACCTCGCGCGAGAGGATCCGGTAGCGCTGCTGGTCGAGCGAGCCGGTGCAGGCGCTGTTGCTGAGCATCGCGAGCGAGTCCGGTTCGACGACGACCACCGCACGCTTGCCGGCGACGAGTGACACGACCTGGTCCACCCAGCGGTCGTAGGCGCTCTCGTCGAACCCGCCCGCCGAGTACCCGCCGCAGTCGCGCTGCGGGATCGCGTACGTCACGAACACCGCGGTCGTGCCGGTGGCGGCCGCGCCGTCCGTGGCGGCGGTCACGGTCTTGGTCAGGGTCGTGCCCTGCGTCCACTCACCGAGCCACGTCGCGACCGGGTAGCGGGCGATCGTGCTGGCGGCAGCGGCGCCGGCCGGGTCACTCGTCGCCAGGGCCGCGGCGGCCTTCGCGGCCTCGCTCGTCGGAGAGTTGTACTGCCCGCGGCCGTAGACCTGTGCCGCCGTCCGTGCGCGGAGCTCGGTCGGCGTCGCGGCGGAGGCGGGGGACGCGTCGATCCCGGACACGACGAGTCCGGTCGTCACGACGGCGGCGACGAGCCCGACGGCGAGCGCCCTCGTCGTGCGGAGTGCGACGGCGCGCAGTGCAGTTGCACGCAGTGCCGTCGTGCGCCGTGCCGTCGTCGAGCGCAGTGCCGTCGTCGAGCGCAGTGCCCTGGTCGTGCGCATGTGTGGTCCCCCGGGGAGTCAGCGTGGTCAGCCTCCCCATGGCACCACGCGCACCCGCAGCGCACCACCCGCCAGTCCGGGTGCCACCCGACGAGGTGGCACCCGGACCGAGTGGACGTCAGTCGTCGAAGTGCGCTGCCGCAGCCCGGGCGCGGTACACCACGTCGTCCACGTCGTCGCCGGTCACGGTGACGTGGCCGATCTTCCGACCGGGGCGCGGCGCCTTGCCGTAGAAGTGGTACTTCGCTTCCGGGAACGCCGCGAGCGCTGCCGGGTACCGCCCGGCCAGGTCGCCGTCGGCCGGTCCGCCGAGCACGTTCACCATCACCGCGACCGGGGCCGTCGCACCCGTCGCGCCGAGCGGCAGGTCCAGCACGGCACGCAGGTGCTGCTCGAACTGGCTCGTGGTCGAGCCGTCGATGGACCAGTGCCCGGTGTTGTGCGGTCGCATCGCGAGTTCGTTGATGAGGATGCGCTCGTCGTCGGTCTGGAAGAGCTCCACCGCCAGCACCCCGGTGACGCCGAGCTCCTCGGCGACGCGCACGGCGATCGCCTCGGCCAGGTCGGCGATCCGACCGGCGCTCGAGGGTGCGGGGGCGATGACCTCGGCGCACACCCCGTCACGCTGGGTGGTCTCGACGAGCGGCCAGGCGACGATCTCCCCGGAGGGCCGACGCGCGACGGACTGCGCGAGTTCGCGGGTGAAGGCGACGAGTTCCTCGACCAGGAGGGCCTGGTCGCCGCCGACCTCGGCCACCGCGGTGAACCAGTCCTCGACGTCGGCCGGGTCGGTGACGACGCGGACGCCCTTGCCGTCGTAGCCGCCCCGCGGGGTCTTCACGACCGCGCGTCCGCCGTGCTCGGCGAGGAAGGCGCGGAGTTCGTCCGCGTCGTGCACGGCGGCCCAGTCCGGCACCGGCAGTCCGAGTTCGCTGAGCCGACGGCGCATCGTGATCTTGTCCTGCGCGACCGCGAGCGGCTCCGGGCCCGGGCGGACCGCGACGCCGGCGTCGACCAGTGCGGCCAGGACGTCCTGCGGCACGTGCTCGTGGTCGAAGGTCACGACGTCGACGTCCCGTGCGAACGCCAGGACGGTCTCGGCGTCGTGGTAGTCGCCCTCGGCCGTCGCGGCGATCGCCGCCGACATGCCCGGCCCCTCGGCGAGGACCCGGATGTCGAGGCCGAGTTCCACCGCCGCGGGCACCATCATCCGTGCGAGCTGGCCGCCGCCGATGACCCCGACACGCAGCGCCATGGTCAGCGCCCCATGCCGTGGTACGCGAAGCCCGCGGCACGCCAGGCGTCGCGGTCCAGGCAGTTGCGACCGTCGATGACGACCGGGTTCGCGACGGCAGCGGCGACGGTGGTGGCGTCGAGTTCGCGGAACTCGTTCCACTCGGTGAGGACGAGCACGATGTCCGCGCCGGTGACGGCCTCGGTCGCGGACTCGACGTAGTCCAGCTCGGGGTGCAGTCGGCGTGCGGTGCCGATCGCCTCGGGGTCGTACGCGGCGACCTCGGCTCCGAGCTCACGCAGGCGTGCGGCGATGTCGAGCGACGGGGAGTCACGGACGTCGTCGGAGTTCGGCTTGAACGCGAGCCCGAGGACCGCGACGCGCTTGCCGGCGACGTCGCCGCCGAGGGCCTGGGTGGCGAGCTCGACGACGTGGGTACGACGGCGGAGGTTGATCGCGTCGATGTCCGCGAGGAACGCGAGCGACTCCCCCACGCCGAGCTCGTCGGCACGGGCCTGGAACGCGCGGATGTCCTTCGGCAGGCAGCCACCGCCGAACCCGAGGCCGGCGTTGAGGAACTTCCGGCCGATGCGGGCGTCGTGACCGATGGCGTCGGCGAGCGCGGTGACGTCGGCACCGACGACCTCCGCGATCTCGGCCATCGCGTTGATGAAGGAGATCTTGGTCGCCAGGAAGGCGTTCGCGCTGACCTTGACGAGTTCGGCGGTGGCCAGGTCGACGACGAGCCGGGGGGTGTCGTCGGCGAGCGCGACGGCGTAGACCTCGTCGAGGGCCGCGACGGCCGCTTCGCCCTCGGGTCCGGCGGGCACGCCGTAGACCAGGCGGTCCGGCGCGATGGTGTCCTGCACGGCGAAGCCCTCGCGGAGGAACTCGGGGTTCCAGACCAGCGTGGCACCGGGGACGGCCGCGCTGACGTCGGCGGCCAGGCGGGCCGCGGTGCCCACCGGAACGGTCGACTTGCCGACGACGAAGTCACCGGCGGACAGGTGCTCGGTGAGCGAGGCGACGGCCGCGTCGACGTACTTCAGGTCGGCCGCACCGGTCGGGCCCTGGGGCGTGCCCACCGCGACGAAGTGGACGCGGGCGCCGGCGACCTCGGCCATGTCGGTCGTGAACCGGATCCGGCCGGAGGCGAGGGCCTCGGTCAGGATCTCGGGCAGACCGGGCTCGAAGAACGGTGCTTCGCCCGCCGCGAGTCGTTCGATCTTCCCCGGGTCGACGTCCACCGCGACGACGTCGTGTCCGAGCTTGGCCATGGAGGCGGCGTGGACGGCACCGAGGTAACCGCAGCCGATGACAGAGATACGCACGGGACGACGGTACCGGGTCGTCGCCGGCTCCACGAGACGGTGAACCGCAAGAACCGCGGCGGTTCTCCGCAGTGTGGCGGGAGCGGCGGCTGCCCGAGCCGTCAGCGGTCGTGTCGTGCGGTGCCCCGGACGATGTCGTCCCAGTCGGGTTCGCGGTGTCGACGTCGGGCCTCGTGCGCCTCGACCAGGTCGTGCAGCACGGCGACGACGAGGTCCGCGTGCGGCACGTCGGCGAGCACGAGCGCCGGGTCGTCGCCGGGGAAGACGAGCACGTCACCGGACCGGAACAACCCCTGGGCACCCTGCCGCCGCACGGTGACGTCGTACCCGCGGGAGTGCAGGAGCTCCCGCCGGGTCCGGGTGCCGAGTCCGTGTGAGACGACGAGTCGCCGGGTGGTCACGACGTACCGCTCGGACATCCACCGCAGCAGCGGCACCAGCCCGCCGACGAGCACGAGCACGACGACGAGGACCGCGACGACGACGTTGAGCCAGGCGAGTTCCGCGCGGAACACCCCGAAGCCGAACCCGCCGGCGGCCGCGACGAGGACCACGAAGACCGCGGGCCGGACGAGACGTCGGGCGTGTGGCCGGAGCCGGGCGACGACGAGCTCGGGGGCAGGCTCGTCGGTCATGGGCTCATGCATAGCGCAGGTGGGTGACGTCCCCCACCGCGACGCCCCTGGAGGCACCGGTCCGGTCCCGGATCGTGATGCGGCCGTCGTCGTCGACGCCGGTCGCGTCGGCCTCGACGGTGGACCCGTCCGGCAGTTCGAGCCGGACCCGCTGGCCGACGGTCCCGCACACGGCACGCACGTGGGAGCGGACCGCGTCGGCAGCCGCACCACCGGCGACCAGCCCGGCCACGGCCTCCTGGAGGCCCGTCCAGAAGCCCGCCAGGACGGTGTCGGCGAGTGCCGTGGCCGGTCCGGTCGCCCCGGCGACGAGCAGGGAGGTCGCGGTCGGGGTCGGCAGGTCCGTGGCGGGGATGGTGAGGTTCACACCGACCCCGACGACGACCGACCCGTCGGCGGCGACCTGGCAGAGCACGCCGCTGACCTTCCGGCCGTCGACGAGCACGTCGTTCGGCCACTTCACGAGCACGCGGTCGTGGGCGGTGTCGAGCGCGCCGGCGACGGCGTCGCGGACCGCAGCGCCGGCGACGAGCGGCAGCCAACCCCGGTCGCGCGGGTCGAGGTCCGCCCGCACCAGCACGCTGGCCGCCAGGGTCTGGCCGGCCGGGGCCACCCAGGAGCGGTCGAGGCGTCCGCGACCGGCGGTCTGCTCGAGCGTCACGACGACGCTGCCGGAGGCGCGGTCCGAGGCGTCGCGGAGCAGGTCAGCGTTCGTCGACCCGGTCGTCGGGAGCACCGTCATCGTCGCTCCGGCGCCCTCGACGGCGGCGCGGGCGGAGGCGAAGTCGGGCGTGACCGGTGTGGACATGCACGCAAACCTACGGCCCGGAACCGTGGGGGTCCTCCAACGGGGCCGTCCTGCACCGCCGGTAGGGTGATCGGGTGACCACAGGAGACACCCCCGATCTCTCGACGACCGCCGGCCGGCTCGACGACCTCCGCGTGCGCTACCACGAAGCCGTGACCGCCGCAGGCGAGACCGCGATCGCGAAGCAGCACGCCAAGGGCAAGACGACGGCGCGCGAGCGGATCGAGCAGCTGCTCGACCCGAACTCCTTCGTCGAGCTCGACGAGTTCGTCCGGCACCGCACCCACGCCTTCGGCATGGACGCCAAGCGGCCTTACGGTGACGCGGTCGTCACCGGCTTCGGCACGATCCACGGCCGCCAGGTCGCCGTCTACGCGCAGGACTTCACCGTCTTCGGCGGCTCCCTCGGCGAGGTCGCCGGCGAGAAGATCATCAAGGTGATGGAGCACGCGCTGAAGACGGGTGTCCCGATCATCGGCATCCTCGACTCCGGTGGCGCCCGCATCCAGGAGGGTGTGGTCGCCCTCGGCAAGTACGGCGAGATCTTCCGGCTCAACACCGCGGCCTCCGGGGTCATCCCGCAGATCTCGATCGTGATGGGCCCGGCCGCCGGCGGCGCGGTGTACTCCCCCGCCCTCACCGACTTCGTGATCATGGTCGACAAGACCAGCCACATGTTCGTCACCGGGCCGGACGTCATCAAGACCGTCACCGGCGAGGACGTCGGCTTCGAGGAGCTCGGCGGTGCCCACACGCACAACGCCGTCTCCGGTGTCGCGCACTGGTTGGCCGAGGACGAGTCCGACGCGCTCGACTACGCCCGGTCGCTGATCGGGTTCCTGCCGGACAACAACCTGTCCGACGCCCCGGCCTACGACGTCGCCCCCGAGCTCGAGACGACCGACGCCGACCGTGAGCTCGACGTCGTGATCCCGGACTCCACGAACCAGCCCTACGACGTCACGCAGGTCATCGAACACGTCGTCGACGACGGCGAGTTCCTCGAGGTGCAGCCGCTCTTCGCGCCGAACATCCTGATCGGCTTCGGGCGGGTCGAGGGCCGGACGGTCGGCATCATCGCGAACCAGCCGCAGGCGATGGCCGGCACGCTGAACATCGACGCCGGCGAGAAGGCCGCACGCTTCGTCCGGTTCTGCGACGCGTTCGGCATCCCGATCCTGACCCTGGTCGACGTCCCGGGCTACCTGCCGGGCACCGACCAGGAGTGGACCGGCGTCATCCGCCGTGGCGCGAAGCTCCTCTACGCCTACGCCGAGGCCACCGTGCCCCTCGTCACCGTCATCACCCGCAAGGCCTACGGCGGCGCGTACATCGTGATGGGCTCGAAGCAGCTCGGTGCCGACATCAACCTGGCCTGGCCGACGGCGGAGATCGCGGTCATGGGCGGCCAGGGTGCGGTCAACATCCTGTACCGCAGCGAGATCAAGCGTGCCGAAGAGGCCGGTGAGGACGTCGCCGCGGTCCGCACGAAGCTCGCGAACGAGTACACCTACAACGTCGCGTCGCCGTACCTGGCGGCCGAGCGCGGGGAGCTCGACGGGATCATCCAGCCGCACGCCACCCGCGTGTCGGTCATCAAGGCCCTCCGGGCGCTCCGCGGCAAGCGCGCCAGCCTGCCGCCGAAGAAGCACGGGAACATCCCGCTGTGAGCCCCCGTCACGCTGCCGCCGTCCCGGCCGACGCCCCCGCGTCGGTCGCGGACGTCCGCGTCGTCGGCGGCCACCCGTCGCCGGAGGAACTGGCAGCCGTCATCGCGGTGCTCCAGCGTCAGGCCGACGAGGCCGCAGCGGCCGGCCGGGCCCAGGCGGAGACGTCACCCCGGGACGGTTGGACCCGGTCGGCTCGGGGCATGCGCGAGCCGCTCCAGCAGGGTGCCTGGAGCCGGTCACTCCGCTGACCTGAGCTGCTCGCGACGCCGCGTTCCGGTACCGCCTCGGTACCGGTCCGGCACCCGCCCGGCCATGTCAGGCCGCTGTACCCCGTTCGATACCGACCGGTGTCGACGTCGCCATCGGGCGGACGCACCGTTCGGTCTCCCCTCGCTCGGGGGTCGTGCAGCCGGAGAACTGTCGCAGATCGGCGGAATTGTCCCCCGAAATGACGACTGACACCCCCCGGTGCTGTTGGCATCATTGTCTGTGTTCGGTGTTCTTCGTTGAAGTGCATCGCCGGTCGGTGGCCGACTAGGGTACGAAGCCACCACCGTGACGAGTCAGGGCGATATTCGGGTTGTCGCTCTGACTCGGGTTGAGAACGGGCCGGTCGGTAGCTCCGACCGGCCCGTTCCCCGTTTCCGGGGCTGTACTCATCTCGGGCGGTGCTCGTCTCGGGCCGTGCTCCCGACGGCGCTCAGGCGCGGGCCGCGTACCGGTCGATCTCGAGCCACAGCGCGACGGAGTCGTCCTCGCCGTCGTCGTCGTCCTCATCCGCAGTCCCGAGTGCCGCGGACTCGCTCTCGGCCGCGTCCAGCCGCAGCCCCACCACGGTGACCGCGGCGTCGGCGTTGTCCGGCACCGTCCGGACGATCACGTTGTCGGCGTCCGCCTCGTACGCACGACGCAGCGCCTCGGCGAGTTCGGCGTGCACGCGCTCCTGCTCCACCGTCTCCAGGTCGTCCAGCCCGCCGTCGTCGTGCAGCTGCACGACCGCACCCCGACGACGGAGGCGCATCACCTCGGCGCGGACGTCGTCGGACAGCAGGGAGCGGCCGCGGATCTCGTCGCGGATCGCCTGCTCCAGGTGCAGGCTCTCGGCACGCTCGTCGTCGCTCAGACCGCCGCAGGTGTCGATGATGCGCTGGAGCATCGGCCGCGCCATCCGGGTCGTCTGTCCGAGCCGGACCTGCCGCTCGGACACGTGCGCGTCCTGCGCCGCCTGCCAGTCCACGGTCTCCTGCTCGGCCCGGACGAAGTCGCGGGTGATCCGGGTGGCGTGGCTCATCGCGATCGCGAACCCGGTGGCGACCGACAACCAGATCACGTTGCCGAGCGCACCCAACTCGCCCAGTGCCTCCAGGCCGGCCCAGCTCACCGAGTGGACCGTGCAGAAGGCGACGCCGACCCAGGCGAAGCGTCCGCGTTGGCGGACGGCCAACACGACCATCAGCGTGCCGACGGCGGCGATCCACCACGTGGCGTAGGTCGGCGCGACCCGGAGGTCGACGACGGTCGAGCAGACGATGGGCATCACGACGGCCGTGGCGAGCGCGAACCAGGCGACCCACACGGGCAGCACCGGACCGCGCACGAACAGCGCGAGGGCGGTCGCCGCGGCGTAGAGGACCATGCAGGCGATGACCGGCGCGGCCTTCGACGGCGCGCCGGGCAGCGTCGTGACCGCGAGGACCAGGTGCAGCAGGGAGAAGAGCGCGGCGAGTCCGGTCGCGACGCCCGCGGGGATCGAGGCCCTCATGCGTGCGCCTCGGGCTCTCCGGAGCCGGTCCCGATCTCGGGCCGGACGACGTCGCGGTCCTCGGAGCCGAGTGCCGGCCAGCGGAGCACGATGCGGGTCCCGGAGCCGGGGGCGGTCCGCAGGTCGGCTTCGCCCTCGGCGGCGGCCATCCGCTCGATGATCGAGCGGCGGACCCCGAGGCGCTCGGCCGGCACCGCGTGCGCGTCGAAACCGGCGCCGTCGTCGGCGACCTCCACCTGGACGCTCGATCCGTCCACGACGATCGTGAGCCACCGCGAGACGTCGTCGCCGGCGTGCTGGACGCTGTTCACGGCGGCCTGGAGCGCGGCCGAGGCGATGGCGTCCGCGGCGGAGAACGGCAGTCCCGGGCCCGTCACGGGGGCGCTCCGGACCTCGACGGGCGCGCCGAGGGACGTGACGGAGGCGACGATCCGGTCCCGCAGGACGTCGAACGGCACCACCTGGTCCTCCCCCGGGCCGTCGGCGGCCGCGGCGGCGAGGTGGTCGATGGCGTTCCGTGCCATCCGGGCGGCGAGGGTCTTCGCGTCCGGGGTGTCCGCACGGGCGGCGGACAGCAGCGTCGTCAGCACGCTGTCGTGCACGATGGCGTCCACCTGGACCCGTTCGACCTCGGTCGCGTGCTCGCGGATGGCCCGCGAGTACCGGCGGACCGCGGTGGCCTGGGCGGCGTCGACCGCAGCTGCGGCCCGGCGGAGCACCACGATGAGGACCAGCGCCGCGATGCCGAGCACCGCGGTGTAGGCACCGTCGAGGAACGCCCGCTGCAGGCTCACCCCGCCGCCGGCCGGCGAGAGCCGCAGCACGACGTAGATGATCGGCACGAGGGCGTTGTAGACCGCCGCACGCCACGTGGCGAAGCTCAGCGAGGCGGCGATCGTCCCGACGTTGCAGAGCCACCACGGCCACGGGACCTGGTCACCCGGCAGTCCGTCGTGGACCGTCAGCGGGAAGGTCAGCAGCGCGACGAGGAACAGCAGCGCGCAGACGGCCTGTGCCGCCTGCGACCACCGCTGTGCGACCGCCGAGATCCCCACCGCGACGAGCGAGAGCGCCATGGTGATCGCCGCTGCCGGAGCCCAGAACGCGTCGAGGTACGGCAGCTGCTTGATGAGCCCGGGGACGTTCACCGCGCCGAACCCGATCGCGGCGATCGCCATCAGGATCGTGAAGGCCCGGTCGAGCGACGCCTGCGTGATCGTGGCTCGGACCGACCGCGACGGGTCGGCCCAGCCGGCGCCCCGGACGTGGCCCGGGCCTCCGCCCGGGGCCGCCGGACGCCGGGCCGCTGCGGGCCCGGCGTCCGGCGCTGCGTCAGTGGTCACGAGGACCGTCCGACGCGCAGTTCCTCAGCGACCATCGCCGTCGGGGTCGATGCCCGAGTCGAGGCCCGGCAGGATCCCGTCCTCGACGGCGCGCCGCAGCAGGTCGACCTTGGTCGGGGCGGGGCGACCCACCTCGACGTACTTCACGCGGATGCGGTCCAGGTACTCACGAGCGGTCGAGTACCCGATGCCGAGCTGCTGGGCCGCGAGCTTCAGCGGCAGACCCGATGCGTACAGGTGCAGGATCTCGCGTTCGCGGCGCCCGAGCTGGGCCTTCGCGAAGTCCCGGTCGGCGTCGATGGCGCTCGCCCACTCGAGGTTGTTGAGCACGTCGCCCCGCGCCACGGTCGCGACGGCGGCCATCACGGTCTTCGTCGCGGACGACTTCGGGATGACGCCGGCAGCCCCCGCCGCCAGTGCCTCCCGGACGTTCGCGACCCGGTCGGCGATGCTGTGCACGAGGACAGCCGAGCCGGTGCCCTGCACGCCCTTGACGTTCTCGGTCACGGTCGAGCCGTCGCCCAACGACAGGTCGAGGACGACCACGTCGACCTCACGCCCACCGAGCTGGGCGATGTACTCCGGGACGCTCGCGGCGGTGAGGACCACCTCGAACCCCTCGTTCTGACAGGCGGCCTGGATCCCCAGTCGGACGGACTCGTGGTCGTCGACGATGGCGACCCGGACCGGCCGGGTCTCGAGACCGGCAGTCCCTGTCGTGCCGGTCGATGTGCTGGTGGTGTCTCCCACGGTTGCCTCTCGTTCCGACGACGCACCGGGCCCTGATCCCGGTTGCCGTCGTCACCCAGGATACCCAGGTCAGCCTCAGCTTCGTACCCCGCTGCGGAACCCGACGGGGGCGACCACCCGCCGGAGCTCAGGCGACCGGCACCAGCCGTGCCACGGCCTCCAGGTGGTGGGTGTGCGGGAACAGGTCGAAGGCGCGGAGGGCCTCCAGGCGGTACCCGAGGTCGGCGAACGTCGCGACGTCGCGGGCCAGGGCGACGGGGTCGCAGGCCACGTAGACGACCTGCGCCGGCTGCAGTGCCGCGATCGACACGACGACCTCGCGCCCGGCCCCGGAACGCGGCGGGTCGAGCACGATCGTGCCGGCCCGGAAACGGTCGCGCTCCGGACGGGAGGCCGACTCGACCGTGCGGGACAACCACCGGTCGACACGGCCGGTCTCGGCACGCGCGCCGATCCACTCGGACAGGTTCTCGAGCGCGTGCTCGGTCGCGCGGGTCGCGCTCTCGACGCTCGTCACGCGGGCGCGGGGCCCGACGACGTCGGCGAGGGCGGCGGCGAGCAGTCCGACGCCACCGTAGAGGTCCAGGTGCTGGCCCTCCGGGTCGAGCCGGTCACGGTCGACCAGGTCCTGCACGGCCGCGGTGAGGACGGCCGGCGCCTGCCGGTGCACCTGCCAGAAGCCGTCGTCGTCGACCGCGAACGTCCGCTCGCCGACGACCTCCTGCACGACGGTGGGGCGCTGCGCGTCGATGACCAGTCGGGCGCCGCCGGAGCCGCTCGGGCTGAGGACGTCGACGACCTCGGCGCCGGGCATCGAACCGCGACCGAGCGGTGCCGAGCCCTGCACGGTCGCGGTGGCCAGCGGCAGCGAGGTGACCGGGACGACGGTGTGCGACCGCGCGGCGAACGGTCCGGGCGTGCCGTCGGCGTCGACGTGCAGGCGGATCCGGGTGCGCCAGCCGAGGCCGTTCGCCTCGTCGTCGCCGGGCGCGGCCTCGACCACGACCGGCGCGCCGAGGACGGCGTCCAGGTCGATCCGGCCGAAGCGGGAGAACGAGTCGACGAGGACGTCACGCTTGAGGGTCCGCTGGTGGGCCAGGGCGATGTGCCCGAACTCGGCGCCACCCGGACGGACCGCGGGGTCGCGGTCGAGGCCGGCCTCGGGCCAGACGTGGTCCACCCGGTGTTCGCTCGGTTCGAGGACCTGCACGGTGTCGGCACGCCAGAACGACTTCTTCCGGTCCTCCGTGACCCGGGCCACGACCCGCTCCCCGGGGATCGCGTCCGTGACGAACACCACGCGCCCCTCGTGCCGTGCCACCGAGATGCCGCCGTGGGCGATCCCGGTGACGTCGAGTTCGAGCAGTGTGCCGACGGATTCACCCATGGTTCGATGTTCCCATGCGTCTGTACCTCGCGAGCACCTCCCCCGCCCGTCGCGCCCTGTTGGCGCAGTCCGGGATCGAGCCGGTGCTCGTCTCGCCGGGGGTCGACGAGGACGCTGCGGCGGCCGCCGAGCGGGACCGTCTGGGTCGCGAACTGACCGGTCCGGAGCTCGTGGCGCTGCTGGCGGTGGCGAAGGCGACGGCCGTCGCGGACGGCCTCGTCGAGCTTGCTGACGGCTCCGGCCTCGACGGCATCGTCTTCGGCGGCGACTCGGCCTTCGAGGTGGACGGCGTCCTCTACGGCAAGCCCCACGACCCCGAGGTCGCCCGGCAGCGGTGGCGGCAGATGCTCGCCGCGGGCGGCGGCACGCTGTGGAGCGGACACTGCGTCATCGACCGGCGCGTCATCGACGGTCGCGCCGGCGCCCGCTCCGTCGCCCGCTCCGTCGCAGAGGCGACCGCCCCGGGGACGGGAGGCGCGGTGCGGGCCGGAAACGAGCCTCCCGTCCGTCCCGTGGGCGCGCTCGCACTCGGCCCCGTCGCGCCCGTCGGGTCGGCACTCGTCGTGGACGGCGACCGGGTGGTCGCGGTGGACAGCGCGGTGCTGACGTTCGCCGACGACATGACGCCGGCCGAGATCGACGCGTACGTCGCGACCGGCGAGCCGCTCGAGGTGGCCGGCGCGTTCACGATCGACGGGCGCGCCGCGGCCTTCATCACCCGCATCGACGGCGCTCCCTCGGCCGTCGTCGGTCTCTCGCTGCCAGTGCTCCGCTCGATGCTGCTGCGGGGGTTCGGCATCGCCTGGCACGACCTCTGGGCGCAGTAGTCGGGCCCGCTCGCTGTAGACATCCACCTGCTGCCCACGCTGTTTCTTGTGGACGGCGGTCAAAACAGGACCTCGGCACACGAATACGCTGATGTTCCATGCCCCGCATCAGCAAGGTCCTCATCGCGAACCGCGGCGAGATCGCCGTCCGCATCATCCGAGCGGCCCGCGACGCGGGCAAGGCCTCGGTGGCGGTCTACGCCGACCAGGACCGTGACGCCCAGCACGCCCGCCTCGCCGACGAGGCCTACGCGCTGAACGGCACCACGAGCGCCGACACCTACCTGGTCATCGAGAAGATCATCTCCGTCGCCCGACGGTCCGGCGCTGACGCCGTGCACCCCGGGTACGGCTTCCTCGCCGAGAACGCCGACTTCGCCCGCGCCGTCATCGACGCCGGGCTGACCTGGATCGGCCCGTCGCCCGACTCGATCGAGCGCCTCGGCGACAAGGTCTCCGCGCGGCACGTGGCCGAGAAGGTCGGCGCGCCGCTCGCCCCCGGCACCATCGAGCCGGTGCAGGACGTGTCCGAGGTCATCGACTTCGTCGACCAGGTCGGGCTGCCCGTCGCGATCAAGGCCGCCTTCGGTGGCGGTGGTCGTGGGCTCAAGGTCGTGCGCTCGCGCGACCAGGTCGAGGAGCTGTTCGAGTCCGCCACGCGCGAGGCCATCGCCGCGTTCGGGCGTGGCGAGTGCTTCGTCGAGAAGTACCTCGACAAGCCGCGGCACGTCGAGACCCAGTGCCTCGCCGACGAGCACGGCAACGTCGTCGTCGTCTCGACGCGTGACTGCTCGCTGCAGCGCCGCCACCAGAAGCTCGTCGAAGAGGCACCCGCGCCGTACCTGACCGAGGCGCAGCAGACGCTGCTCTACGAGTCGTCCAAGGCGATCCTCCGCGAGGTCGGCTACGTCGGCGCCGGCACCTGCGAGTTCCTCATCGGCGCCGACGGCACGGTCTCGTTCCTCGAGGTCAACACGCGTCTGCAGGTCGAGCACTGCGTCTCCGAAGAGGTCACCGGCATCGACCTGGTGCGCGAGCAGTTCCGCATCGCCGAGGGCGGCACGCTCGACTACGCGGACCCGACCCCGCGCGGCCACTCGTTCGAGTTCCGCATCAACGGCGAGGACCCGGGCCGCAACTTCTTCCCCGCGCCGGGCCCCGTGCACGTCTTCAACGCGCCGTCCGGTCCGGGTGTCCGCGTCGACTCCGGCGTGGTCTCCGGTGACGTCGTCTCCGGCTCGTTCGACTCGATGCTCGCGAAGCTCATCGTCACCGGCTCGACCCGCGAAGAGGCGCTCGAGCGTTCGCGCCGTGCCCTCGCCGAGTTCGAGGTCGCCGGCCTGCCGACCGTCATCCCGTTCCACCGCGCGGTCGTCGCGGACCCCGCGTTCGCCACGTCCGACGACCAGCCGTTCAGCATCTACACGCAGTGGATCGAGACCGACTTCGTCAACGACATCCCGGCCTGGAGCGGTTCCCCCGAGGAACTGCCGGCCCCGGCGTCCCGCGACACCGTCGTGGTCGAGGTCCAGGGCAAGCGCATCGAGGTGACCATGCCCGCCGTCGTCGGTGGTGGTGCCGCGGGAGCCCGCCGCCCGGCCGGGCCGTCTGCTCCGCCGAAGCGTCGGTCCTCCGGCGTCAAGGGCGGCCGTGCTGCCTCGGGCTCCTCGGTCGCATCGCCCATGCAGGCCACCGTGGTGAAGCTCGCGGTCGCCGAGGGTGACACCGTCGTGAAGGGCGACCTGCTCGTCGTCCTCGAGGCCATGAAGATGGAGCAGCCCGTCCAGGCGCACAAGGACGGCGTCGTCACGGGGCTGAACGCCCCCGTCGGCCAGACCGTCTCGTCCGGCCACGTCCTGCTCGAGCTCGCGTAGGGCGGCCGGCGCGCCTGGCGCCGCGCCCGGCGCCCGGCGCCCGGCGCCCGGCGCCGATCGGCTCCGCACAACAGCAACCGCCCCGAACCACGGCTTCCCGTGGTTTGGGGCGGTTTCCGTTGTGCGACGCCAGCTGACGCCGGCCGGTGTCAGCGGATCCGGCGGTAGCGCCGGGGCTCGAGCGGGAGGCCCGTCCCCAGCAGCAGCGCAAGGAGCCGAGCCGTGTCCTGCGTCTCGGGCCAGCCGAAGCGGCCGACCTGACGGACGTCCGGCACCCGGCGGAGTCGGTCCTCGCGGCGCTTCTCTTGGAGGAGGACGTCCTCGGCGGTGAGGCCGGCCGCGCGCATCGCCGGGTCCCGGTACTTGGCCGCACCGTCGAACTCGAGGACGACGCCGTGGTCGGGGAACCAGAAGTCGACCCGCGCCACGTAGCCGGCGGCGTCGCGGAACTCCGCCTGCAGTTCCGGCCGCGGCGCTCCGAGTTCGTCGAGCGCCACCCGGGCGATCGACTCCCCCACCGATCCGCTGCGGGCGTCGGCGAAGTCGATCGCGAACCGCGCCCGATCGCGGCCGTGCACGGCGCTCGAGGCATCGAGCCGTGCGCGGAGTGCCGCTCGGTCGACACCGCGGTGGAGCGCGACGTCGAGGACGGGCACGGAGCGCCGGAGCTCCTGCGTCAGCGCGATGTCGATGACAGTGTCGGACAGGTCCGACACTCTCCGCCCCGACACCGCCCGGGCGAAGCGCATCACCCGCCCCTTCCCGGGGTGCTTCCGCAGCAGCCGGAGGGACTGGGACGTCTCGCGCTCGGGGTCGATCACGTCGACGACCTCGGGGAACTCGCCGCTCCAGGGCAGCCCGTGCAGTGCGAGGGCGGACACGTGCGAGACGACCAGGCGCGGAGCGACCAGCTCGTCGATCGCGTCGATCCGAGCGAGGTGCCGAACCCGTGCATCCGCCGCCCGCCAGCGATCGGCGTCGACGAACCTGCCGGGTGCGAGCCGGACGAGCGCGCCCCGATCCGCCGCTGCCGCGAGGTCCCTGCCCCGCCGGCCGGTGGGGTCGGCGCTCCCGCCCCTGATGATCTCCAGTCGTTGCATGTCGGCAGCTTCCGGCAGCACCACGGTGCCCGCGCGGCTCGTCCTGCTTGCTGTGGACAGCCTCCTGGCCGACCCCTGTCGTGCAGGAGGGCCGGTTCCGACTGGCGCAGCACAACGAGAACCCGCTCGAACCGCGCCATGCAGCGGTTCGAGCGGGTTCCTGTTGTGCGCAGCCGGTCGGCGCCGGCGGGCGGCGGCGGGGGGGGGGGCCGGGCCCGGGCGCGGCCCGCGGGCGGCCCCCCCCCCACACGGGGGGGGGGGGGGGGCGGGGCGGCGGGGGGGGCGGGGGGGGGGCGCCCCAC
>NZ_JARUXD010000050.1:0-25693 GCF_030433875.1 Curtobacterium sp. PsM8
GCTCCCCACCAGCTGGTGGGGAGCCTCCCGTCCGTCTGTGTGTGCGTCTACCGGCGTCGGGTCGAGTCCTCGACGGTGCCGATGAGCTCCTCGAGGATGTCCTCGAGGAACAGCACGCCCGTCGTCCGACCGTCCGCGTCGAAGGCCCGCGCCACATGGCGCCCCGCCCCGCGCATGGTGGCGAGGGCGTCCTCCAGGTCCATCTCCGTGTAGAGCGAGATGAGCTGGCGGATGCGCTTCGGCGGCACCGGGTCGTCGAACTCGTCCGGACGCAGGTCGATGACGTCCTTGACGTGCACGTACCCGGTCGGGTCACCCGCGTCGTCGACCAGGACGTAGCGCGAGAAGCCGCGCTGGGCGACGGCCCGCTCGACGTCGGCGGGCGTCGCGTCCTCGTGCAGGGTGACGAGCCCGGACATCGGCACGGCGACGTCCTTGACCTTCTTCTCGGTGAACTCGAACGCCATCCGGAGCGTGCCGGAGTCGTCGGCCAGGGTGCCCTCGCGTCGGGACTGCTCCACGATCGTCTGCACCTCTTCCACGGTGTAGGCGCTCACTGCCTCGTCCTTCGGCTCGACCTTGAACAGGCGCAGCACGCCGTTCGCGACCTCGTTGAGCCCGACGACGACCCAGTGCAGGCCGTGACCGATGTACCAGAGCGTCGGCACGAGCAGCAGCGCCGCCCGGTCCGGCATCGAGAACGAGATGTTCTTCGGCACCATCTCGCCGAACACGACGTGCAGGAACGACACGAGCAGCAGCGTGAAGACGAACGCCACGATGCCGATCACCTCGGCGCTCCAACCGGTCAGGTGCAGCGGGACCTCGAGCAGGTGGTGGATCGCCGGCTCGGAGACGTTGAGGATCAGCAGCGAGCAGACGGTGATGCCGAGCTGCGTGGTCGCGAGCATCCGGGTGGCGTGCTCCATCGCCCACAGGGTCATCTGCGCGGCCCGGGAGCCCTGCTCGGCACGCGGTTCGATCTGCGAGCGGCGGGCCGAGATGACCGCGAACTCCGCCGCGACGAAGAAGGCGTTGCCGCCGAGCAGCACGAAGAGCCAGAAGATGCCCCACCAGTCGGAACTCATCGGGTGGCCTCCTGGTCCGTCGTGGTGGTGCGCGCGGCGGTGCGCCGGTCGGCGCCGGCACTGCTGCCGAGGGTGTCCTCGCCGACCGGGTTCGGCGTGTACCGGATCCGGTCGATGCGACGGCCGTCCAGTCGTTCGATGCGGAAGACGCCGGAGTCGATCGCGACCTCGTCACCGACCTGGGGCAGGCGGCCGAGCTCCTGCATGAGGAACCCGCCGACGGTCTCGTAGGGACCGTCCTCGGGCACGGTGACGCTCGCGCGGTCCTCGAGCTCGTCGGGGCGCAGCAGCCCCGGGAAGGTCAGCCACCCACGGCTCCGGACGACGTCGATGCGTGCCCGGTCGTGCTCGTCGGACACCTCGCCGACGATCTCCTCGACCAGGTCCTCGAGCGTCACGACACCGGCGGTGCCGCCGTACTCGTCGACGACGATCACCATCTGGTAGCCACGGCCGCGGACCTCGGTGAGCAGGGTGTCGCCGGGCATCGTCTCCGGCACGCGCTCGGCGTCGGTCATCAGGGCACCGACCGGCACCTCGGGACGCTTCTCGCGCGGCACCGAGACGGCCTGCTTGACGTGCACGAGGCCGACGACGTCGTCCGCGTCCTCCTCGATGACGGGGAAGCGGCTGAAACCGGTCTTGCGGGCCAGGGCGATGACCGCCTCGGCGCTGTCGGACACGCGGATGGTCGACAGACGCGGGCGGGGGGTCATCACGTCGCTGGCGTTGAGCTCGGAGAAGGACAGCGTGCGCTGGAGCAGCGTCGCGGTGTCCTGTTCGAGCGAGCCCTCGGACGCCGACCGGCGGAGCAACGAGGTGAGCTCCTCGGCACTGCGGGCACCGGAGAGCTCCTCCTGCGGCTCGATGCCGATCCCGCGGAGGATGGCGTTCGCGGTGCCGTTGAGCAGGGCGACGGCGGGCTTGAACACCGTCGTGAAGCCGACCTGCAGCGGCACGACCAGTCGGGCGGTCTGCAGCGGCAGCGCGAGGGCGAAGTTCTTCGGCACGAGTTCACCGAGGATCATCGACAGCAGCGTGGCGATGACGAGCGCCACGATCGAGCCGACGGTCTCGACGACGCCCTCGGCCAGGTTCATCGCGAGGAACGGCGCTTCGAGCAGCTTGGCGATCGACGGTTCGAGCAGGTAACCGGTGAGCAGCGTCGTCAGCGTGATGCCGAGCTGGGCGCTGGAGAGGTGCGTCGAGGTGACCTTGAGCGCACCGATGACGGGGCCGAGGCCGGTCTCGCCGCGGTCACGGCGGGCTTCGACGTCGGCGCGGTCGAGGTTGACGAGCGCGAACTCGGAGGCCACGAAGACGCCGGTGCCGAGCGTCAGCAGGATGCCGCCGATCAGCATGACGATGTCGACGGGGCTCACGAGGCGCACCCCGGAGTCGGGCAGCTCACTGTGTGAGCGGCGGGCATGTGATGGTCAGCACTAGGAGGGTCGTCCACAATGCCTCGATCGTACCGGGCGCTCCCTCGGAGGAAGCGAGAGGACGTCAGGAGCCGACCCGCGCCTCCCGTCAGACGGCGGTCCGACAGCCGTCAGACGGTCGCTGCGAGCTCCTCGAGCGACCGACGCAGCGCCGCGGCCGACGTGAAGTGCACGCCGACGGCACCGACCGCATCGGCACCGGCCGCGTTCTCGGCCCGGTTGTCGACGAACACCATCGCGCCCGGCTCGATGCCGAGGCGCGCGCAGGTCTCGTGGTAGATCGCCGCGTCGGGCTTGAGGACGTGCTCCTCCGCGCTCACCACGACCGTCTCGAACAGCGAGCCCATCGGGGAGCGGCGGTACGGGTCGCCGAAGTCGAAGCCCGCGTTCGAGAGCAGCGCCACGCGGGTGCCGTTGTCGTGGAGCTCCTCGACCAGGGCCAGGACCTCCGGGTCGACCTCGAACCAGCCGGTGAAGTCGAGCGCCCACAGTCGGTGGATCTCGGTCACCGACCAGGACTGCCCGGTGCGCTCGGCGATCGCGCGCCAGTACGCGAGCACTGTCAGGTCGCCACGGTCCAGGTCGTGCCGGAGCTCCTGGTACACCGGGAACAGCGTGTCGGCGTCGAGCCCGGTCGCCTCGAGCAGCGCGGCACGGGCGGCGTGCGGGGTCCGGCTGATCACCTCGCCGTAGTCGAAGACGACGACACGACCAGGCAGGGACAGGCTCATGCCCGTCACCGTACCGTGGGCACGATGAACGACTTCGTCTCCGTCCGACCCGCCGACGCCGCCCGCTGGATCACCGTCCCGACCGGGGACACCTCGAAGTACCGACGCGGGGTCCTCGGCGTCGCCACCGGGTCCGCGCAGTACCCGGGCGCTGCGGTGATGGGCGTCGACGCCGCGGTCCACACCGGGCTCGGCATGGTCCGCTACGTCGGGCCCGACCGCGCCACGGACTTCGTGCTCGCCCGTCGACCGGAGATCGTCGCCGGCGTCGGCCGTGTCCAGGCGTGGCTGGTCGGCTCGGGGATCTCGGCGGAGTCCCTCGACGCGCTCGACGAGACGACGCGCGCGGGCTTCACGCACGCGTCCGACGACGGGGTGCCGGTCGTGGTCGACGCGGGAGCGATCCCGCTCGTCGACCTCGGACCGCTCGCGGTGCTCACGCCACACGCCGGCGAGCTGGCGTCGCTGCTCGGCGTGTCCCGCGACGAGGTCGAGGGCGACCCGCGCGGCTCCGCCCTCCGCGCCGCCGAACAGACCGGGAGCGTCGTGCTCCTCAAGGGCGCTGACACGCACGTCGTCACGCCCGACGGTGGAGTGCGGCTGGTCGCGTCCTCCGCGACGCCCTGGCTCGCGGCAGCGGGTGCCGGGGACGTCCTCGGTGGGGTCCTCGGCGCACTCGTCGCCGCCCGCGCCGGAACGTCCGAGGTCGGACCGGAGGAACTGGCCCACCTGGCAGCGGCCGCGGCGGTCGTGCACGGGGTCGCGGCGCGTCGGGCCTCGCGGGGCGGGCCGTTCCCGATGACGACGCTCATCGAGCAGCTGCCCGGCGTGGTGCGGGACCTCGCGGTGCGGGGGGACGCGGCGGCGGACTGACGGAGCGGGTGTCGGTCGGTCTGTCGGTCTGTCGGACGGGAGGTGCGGGGCGGGCCGGCGGGGAGCCTCCCGTCCGTCAGGCGGTCGCGCTGCGACCCGCCCGGGCGCCGGTCAGGACGACGGCGTGGCGTGCACCAGGAACTCGACCGACCCGGCGTCGTCGACCTTGACGAAGCCCAGGTTCGGCGCCTGCACCGAGTAGTCCGAGAACGTGATCGGGACCGTGCCGGAGACATCGACGCCGTCCCCGTTCAGCCCGACCTGCAGCGTCGCGGTGACCGGCTTCGTGACGCCGTGCAGTTCGAGGGTCCCGGTCGCCTTCACGGTCGTCGTGCCGCTGCCCGTCGGGACGGCGTCGGAGACCGGCTGGGTGAGCGTGAACGTCGCCGTTGGGAACGCCTGCGTGTCGAGCGCCGAGTCACGGAAGTACGAGTCGCGCTGCGCGGAGTCCGTCGCGATGTCCCCGACCTGCACCGTGATGGTCGCTGCGCTGATCGTCGTGCCGTCGACGGTCGCCGACCCGGTGACCTCCGACGTGCGGCCGGTGACGGTGACGTCCGAGCCGTTGAGGACCTCGTGCACGCGGTAGCCGGCCTCGGAACCCCTGCCGACCGTCCACGCGCCGGACAGGTCCGCCGCGTCGAGCGTCGACGGGGCGCGGCTGGCGGCGACCGTCGGCGTGGCCGAGGCCTTGGCGTTCTCGCTCGACGTGTAGGCGCGGGTGCCGATCGCGACGGCGACCACGGCGACCACCGCCACCACGACGAGCACGACGAGCACGATGACGAGACGACGCCGAGGACGGGGAGCCGGAGCGTCCGGCGGGGCCGGCGGGTTCGGTGCGGAGGTCACCCGGAGACGGTGACACGTCACTCTCGGGATCGGCTGAGGATCGGCGGCCGGTCGGTACGCTCGTCCGGTGCGCAGGAACCCGTGGCCCGAGATCGTCGTCTTCGTGGTGGCGTTCGTCGCGGTGCACCTGGTGCTCTGGTACCTGACGCTCGTGGTGCCGAACCAGCCGATCGGTGACGTCACCATCACCTACCGGCGGTGGATCGAGTCCGGGCAGTCGTCGCACTTCTGGGTCGGCATCGACTCGCCCTGGGTCTACCCGATCCTGGCGATCGTCCCGATGGCGGCCGCGGCCCTCGGTGGCACCGCGTCGATCGGCACCGGGTGGCTGCTGCTCATGGTGCTGCTGAACGCCGTCGCGGCCGCGGTGCTCTGGCGCTTCCGGGCGTTCGGCGTCCGGGTCGTCTGGTGGTGGCTGGTGTTCCTGCTGGCCCTCGGTCCGATCGGGCTCGGCCGGATCGACACCGTCGCCACCGCGGTCGCCCTGGTCGGCGTGGCCTTCGTCGCCGCACGTCCGGGCATCGCCGCGGCCGTGTTCACCGTCGCCGCCTGGGTCAAGGTCTGGCCGGCCGCCCTGGTCGGCGTGCTGTTCGTCCTCCGTCGCGGGCGACGCGGCGAGGTCGTCGCCGGGGCCCTCACCGTCACCGCGCTCGTCGTCCTGGTCGACGTGCTCTTCGGCGGCGCCGCCCACCTGCTCTCGTTCATCGGCGAACAGACCGGCCGCGGGCTGCAGATCGAGTCACCCCTCGCCACGCCGTTCCTCTGGGCCGCCGCCGCTCACGTCCCCGGCGCGGCGGTGTTCTACGACCACGAGATCCTGACCTTCGAGGTCTCCGGTGCCGGCACCACCGTCGCCTCCGCACTGTCCACCCCGCTGATGGCGGCCGTCGTGGCCGTCGGCGTCGTCCTCGCCCTGCTCGCCGTCCGGACCGGGGCCCGCCGCACCCAGGTCGCCCCGGTGCTGGCGCTGCTGTTCGTCGCCGCCCTGATCGCCACGAACAAGGTCGGGTCGCCGCAGTACATCGGGTGGTTCGCCGTGCCGGTCGTCTGGGGGCTCGTCGCCGGACGGGGGAGCGCCTGGCGGTTCCTGCCCGTCGCGGCCGCGATGCTGCCGATGGCCTTCCTCACGCAGCTCGTGTACCCGGGCTACTACGACCAGGTGCTCGCCGTGCAGCCGTGGATCCTCGTCGTCCTGTCGGTGCGGAACGCCCTCGAGGTCGCGGTGCTGGTGTGGGCGGTCGTGGTGCTCGTCCGGATGTGGCGGCAGGGGATCGCACCACGGGCCTCCCGTCCGGCCGACGACCCGACGCACGCGGACCCCATCGCACGATGAGGTCGTTGCGCGCTGAGGCCGTCGCGGGATGACGCCGTCGCGCGCAGGCGCGCAGCGGGGCAGGATGGAGGCATGATCGTCGCCTTCTCCATCGCCCCGTCCGGCGGCCCCGCCGCAACCGAGGACGGCTCCGTCCACGACGCCGTCGCCGCAGCCGTGCGGGTCGTCCGCGAGTCCGGCCTGCCGAACCGCACCTCGTCGATGTTCACCGAGCTCGAGGGGGAGTGGGACGAGGTCTTCGCCGTGGTCAAGGCCGCGACCGAGGCCGTCGCACCGTTCGGTACCCGGGTCTCGCTCGTGCTGAAGGCAGACATCCGGCCGGGACACACGGGGGAGTTGGACGGCAAGCTCGAGCGACTCGAAGCGGCGCTCGGGGACTGAACGACGACCGGTCAGCGACTTCCCGACGGATCGCGGGTGAAGACGTCGTCCGGGCGGGGCGCATCGAGCGGCTGTGTCTTGGCGAAGAGGTAGTCGGGCTTCGGCTTGTCGATCGACCCGGTGTAGAAGCCGAGGGAGAAGGACTTGCCGAAGAAGCTGTCGAGATTCCGGTATGCCGTGCTGAAACTGAGGCCGTCACTGTCGAGCCACACGGTGCCCTGCTCTTCGTCCGGTATCGACCACGTCCCGGCGGCAGAGACTGTGTCGGGGTTCGAACGGCACGCGTCGATCTCTCGTCCTCCAGTCGACTGTCCGCACACGAGCACGGCCGGGAAGTCACGTGCCTCGAACGTCCCGTTGGGAGACAAGACCAACGACGACGAGCCGCCATCAGCGCTCCTCGTCCAGGTCCCGATGTACTGATCGCGGAGGTCGCTTCCTCCGTCCCTCTGATCAGCGGTTCCCGAAGTGCAGGCAGCGAGCAACACCGAGATCGCAGCGAAGGCGACGATCGCCATCGGTCGCATCCGGATCCCCATTCCACTGTCTCCTTCCTTCCACGTGAACTCCTCGGTCACACGCGACGCTGGGCTGTCCTCGCCAGCCTCACGTCCGGCGGAACACGTAGTCGGGTCGTGGCGCCTCCACTGATCGCACGGAGAAGCCGAGTTCGTCGCCGTCGCGGATCGCCCTGCGCACGAGGAAGTCGTCGTACTCCAGCCAGAGTTCTCGTGGGTTCCCGTCCGCCAGCCGCCACGTTCCGGAGAAACTCACCGAAGGGCTGCTGTCTCGGCAGCCGGGAGGGCTTCCGGCGGCGATCTCGAGCCGACAGGCGAGTGCTCGCGGCAGGTCTTCTGCGGTGTACGTGTGGTCCGCTGCGATGGTGAAGCGCGCCGACGATGACCCGTTCTCGGCCTGCATCTGCCAGGAGCCCACGGAGTCCTCCGGGGCGGGCTGCGATCGTGCGGTGCAGCCGGTCAGGGACCCGATGAGTGACGGGAACAGCGCCACCCACGCCGCTCGACGCCGGTTCACCATTGCACTCCAGCGGCGAAGTCGTCCGTGAGGTCGGGCGATGCGGATGCCGACAGGTCAGTTGGTGCAGTCACCGTTGTGTTCCCCCCCATGGAAAGCGGCGTGTCCCCTGAACCTAACGCAGCCGTGACGACATCGTGCCCGAGGACCGATCTGTAAGGACGAGGACCGGCCCGCCGTGCGCCGGGTGCGCACCCGCCCGACACGCCGCCGACGTTCCGAGGATGTCGGCGGTCGGGTGTGTGCTGGGTTAATCAGCCGGCGCACGAGCACCGGCACGCACGACGGAAGGAGCCCGCTCATGATGCACGACGGATGGTGCCCGGACTGTGACCTCCCCTCGGCCGTGGTCGACGTCTCCAACGACGGCCAGCACGCCTGGGCCAGCTGCGCGGAGTGCGGCACCGGATGGGTGCACCGCGACGAACCGCCGGAGGCGCGGACCACGTCCGGAACGTCGGTTCGGCGCCCGCAGCGGACGTCGGAGCAGCGCGCAGCCTGAGTGGCGTGCGGCCGGTGGCCCGCATCCCGTGGACGCGGCCGTACCGATCGGGAATCCCGGTCGGTACGGCCGCGTTCGTCGTTGTGTCAGCGATGCGCTCGGCGCCAGGTCGAATCGATTCGGCCCGGCCCTTCCGCCGCCGTGTTGGAGCGGTCTACACTGATCCGGCACCCGTCCTGCCCGTGCTCGCCGACACCGCGCCCGCCTCCACCCCGCCCGCTTCCACCCCGCCCGTCCCACCGTGCTCCGGCACGAGAACAGGTTCCATGTCCCAGCTCACGCCGGCCCGCCGCACGCTCGCCATCCTCGCCCTCGCGCTGGGTGGCTTCGCCATCGGCACCACCGAGTTCGTCGCGATGGGACTGCTGCCGAACATCGCCGAGGCCCTGCTGCCCGGCCAGTACGCCGCTGACCCCGAGGGCGGGGTCGCCCACGCCGGCTGGCTCGTCAGCGCCTACGCACTCGGTGTCGTCGTCGGTGCTCCGACGATCGCCGCGATGTCGGCGAAGTTCCCGCGCAAGGGCCTGCTCATGGTGCTGCTCGTCGGGTTCGCGGTCGCCACGGTCGCCAGCGCGGTGCTGCCCTCGTTCGGCCTGGTGCTCGTCGCCCGCTTCGTCGCCGGCCTGCCGCACGGTGCCTACTTCGGCATCGCCTCCATCGTCGCCGGCGACATCATGGGGCCGGGCAAGCGCGGCAAGGGCATCGCCCTCGTGCTCCTCGGTCTGTCCGTCGCGAACGTCGTCGGTGTGCCGGCCGTCACCTGGATCGGGCAGGTCGCCAGCTGGCGGATCGCCTACGGGGTCGTCGCCGCGCTGTTCGTCCTGACCTTCTTCGCCGTCTCGTTCTTCGTGCCCCGCAGCGGACGTGACGTGCACGCGACCATCGGACGAGAGCTCCGCGCCTTCCGGGTGCCACAGGTCTGGATCGTGATGAGCCTGGGCGCAGTCGGCTTCGGCGGGTTCTTCGCCGTCTACTCGTACATCTCGCCGCTCGTGCAGAACGTCACCGGGCTGTCGGAGTCGGCGGTGCCGCTGGTGCTCGTCGTGGTCGGGCTCGGCATGGTCGTCGGCGGACTGCTCGGCGGGTTCCTGGCCGACCGCAGCGTCAAGGCCACCATCTTCGTCGGGCTCTTCGCGCTGGTCGGGGCACTGCTCGTGACCGTCCTCACGGCGCAGTGGGTCGCCGGGCTGTTCATCGGCGCGTTCCTGCTCGGTGCCACCTCGTCCGCGATCCCGCCGGCCGTGCAGTCCCGCCTGATGGACGTCGCCGGTGACGCCCGGACGATCGCGGCGGCGTTGAACCACTCGGCGTTCAACCTCGGCAACTCGCTCGGCGCGGCGCTCGGCGGCGCGGTCATCGCGGCCGGGTTCGGGTTCGTCGCCCCAGGCTGGCTCGGCATCGGCCTGGCGCTGCTCGGTGTCGTCGTCGCGGTGATCAGCTACGCGGTGGAGAACCGCACGAACCGACGCGCAGCGGCGGTCCGGACCGCAGGGGCCAGCACCGGCCCGATCCGCGAGTCGGTGTCCTCGCACTGACACCCGCTTGCCGGACGCGGCCCCGGGCCTCCCGGCTGGCCGGCGTGCTCGGCGCAGGCTGACCGCACCGACGGACCGTCCCCGAGGTCGCACGACGTGCCGTCGGTGTGCCGGCCAGGTCGCAGCACCTGCCGCCTCGGTGTGCCGGACCCGGCAGGCTCCGCGACCTCGAAGTCTGCGGAGCGCGCCCGTACAGGAGTCGGCGGGATGCGCCCGCACGCTCGGCGGACGCAGCCCCGGGCCTCCCGACTGGTCGGCGCGCCCTGCCCGAGCGCCGCAGATGCCGGCCGGAGGTCGCACGACACGTCGCCGGAGGGTCGTCGAGGTCGCACGACATGCCGCCTGGGTCGGACGGAGCCGGCAGGTTCTGCGACCTCGGGACGAGCAGGACGCCCGCCTGCCGGACGCGGCCCCGGGCCTCCCGGCCGGCCGGCGTGTTCGGCGCAGGCTGACCGCACCGACGGACCGTCCCCGAGGTCGCACGACGTGCCGTCGGTGCCACGCCCAGGTCGCAGAACACGCCGCCCAGGTCAGACCTGAGCGGCGTGTTGTGCGACCTCGAGACGGGCGGGCAGCCAGCCAGCCAGCCAGCCAGCCCGCCCCCTACAACCCGTGCGGGGAACCGTCCTGGACGATGATCCCGTCGGTGATCGCGCGCTTCCGCAGCGCCACCTTCGTGCCGACGTCGAACCCGGCGACCCGGTACTTCTCACGGATGCGCTTGAGGTAGCTCTTCGCGGTCTCCTCGGAGATGCCGAGCTGGTAGGCGACGCTCTTCACCGGCTCGCCACCGCCGTACAGCGCCATCACGCGGCGCTCCTGCGCGCTGAGCTTCGGCACCCCGCCGACGTCCCCGCTGTTGATGGCCAGGTCGAGTTCGGCGGACACGTACTGCTCGCCGCGCTGCGCCGCGCGGATCGCCTCGACGATCATGGCCGCGTCCTCGCTCTTGACGAGGTAGCCGAGCGCGCCGGCGCCCAGGGCCTCGCGGACCACGTTCGGCTCGGAGTAGGTGCTCATCACGACGGTCTTCACGCCGGCGGTCTTCAGCGTCGAGATCTTCAGCGACACCGGGATCGAGTCCTTGAGGTCGAGGTCGAGCAGCACGACGTCGACGGGGAAGGCCGGGCTGGTGAGCAGCTCCGGCCAGGTGGTGACCGCGGTGACCATCGCGATGTCGTCCGCGGCGTTTCGGATCCACTCGGTCAGGGCGCTGAGCAGCATCCGGTGGTCGTCGACGAGCGCGAGTCTGATCGGTTCTGCTGGAGTCGCCATGCGCGAGGGTCCTTTCTGGTGGGTCCGTCCCGGGCCTGCTGATCCTAGGAGGATCGTCGGTCCGGTTCGGGGAGGCTGGCCATGTTGTCCGGTAGCGGCACTCGCGTCCGTCGGGGCGTCGCTGACGGGAGGCTCGTGGTGCGTCACATCTGCGGGTGCCGGTTGACGACGCAGTGCGCCGTGACGTGCAGGACGCCCTCGCGGACGCTGTCGGTGTACGGGCCGATGCGCTGCAGGGCGGTCCATGCGGCCGGGCCGAGGCGACGGCGGGGGACCCCGCGCGACTCGATGACGACGGGCACGTCCATGGTGTCGTCGGTGACGGGGTGGCCGTCGCTGCCGACCGGGCCGAGGGTGACCGAGACGACGGGCACGCCGGGCTGCTGGGTGCGGCCGTCGCCGACCATCTGCCACAGCGCCTGGAGCAGACCGTCGCGCTGGGCGGGGGTCAGGTGTCCGGCGAGGGCGCTCGGGTCGGTGACGGCGACGGAGCGGCCGAGGTTGTCGGACTCCGTGATCGCGTGGTACAGCCAGGTCTCGCGGCGGCCCTCGATGAGGTGCAGGCGCAGTTCGGTGGCGAGGGACGCGGCGACCGAGGCGGACGCGTCGGACAACGGCAGCGGGTCGGAGCCGTTCGCGACGGCGTCGAGGAGCTTCTCGGCGGCCAGGTCCAGGCGGGCGAGTTCGTCCGAGGCGAGCATCCCGACGGCGAACTGCGGGGCGCCGACGTTGCTCTGCACGAGCACCCGGTCGAGTTCGCGCTGCACGAGCTGCCGGAAGCGGTGCACCACGAACAGTGCCACGGACGGCGGGACGACGGTGACCGCGAGCATCGTGACGATGCCGGGCAGGGTCTCGGTCGTCAGCGGGGTGGAGACCGCGGCGTAGACGACGAACGCCAGGCCCAGGGCGACGATGGCGGCGATCACCTCGCGGGCGGGCCGGAGGGTCGTGATCGGCAGGAGCGCGAAGCCGGCGGCCATCGACGCGGTGGCGAAGTGGCCGACGTCGTGCTCCGGCCAGATGCCGATGAAGTCGAGCGTGACGATGCAGGCGAGGACGACGCAGATCAACCCGAACGCCACACCGGTCAGGCGTTCGCCGTAGGTGAGGACGGTGGCCAGGACGCAGCTCGCGGCGACCACGAACAGCGCCCAGGCGGTGGCCGTCATCCAGGGGTTCGTGTAGTCGTCCCAGTGCACGAGGAAGAAGACGATCCCGCCGAGCGCCTCCAGTCCGGTGAGCACGGCGGCGCCGAGTCCCAGGTGACCGGCTCCGAGTGAGGCGCCGGGCTGGGCCGCCTGCCGGAGCGAGCGTGCGCCGGTCGAGGTGGAGGGGAGGCCGCGCGCCTGTCGACGTTCGGTGCCCCGGTAGCGTTCGCGGGCCTCCCGGCGGGTGCGCGGTGCGGTCTGCTCGCCGGGGAGGCCACGGCTCATGGTGTCCTCCGGGACGCCGCTCATCGGGGTGCCTCCAGGACGACGGTGGTGCCGGCACCGGGGGCGGAGAACAGGCGGGCGTCGCCCCCGACCTCGCGGAGGCGGTTCACGACGCTCTCCTTGAAGCCGAGCCGTTCGGCGCTGACGGTGTCGAGTTCGAAGCCGACGCCGGAGTCGGTGACCATCGCACGGACCATCGCCTCGTCATGGACGATCGTGACGTGCGCCTCCGGGACGCCGGCGTGGCGGCGGACGTTCTCCAGGCACTCGCCGAGCGCCAGCAGGAACGCGTCGAGCACGTTCTTCGGCAGCAGCACCTGCCCGGTGCCGTGCCAGGCGACCTCGAGGCCCATCCGGCCGAAGCGCTGCTTGACGGACTCGAGCGTCTGGCCGAGCGGCGACTCCTCGGCGCGGGTGAGCGAGTAGTCGCCGGACTGCTGCGGTTGCGGAGTGGCACCGAGGCGCAGGTGGCGGAGCAGCCGGGCGTCCTCGGCGGCCTGCTCGCGCATCGCGTGCTCGGAGACGCCGACGCCGGAGTGGGCCAGCAGGGTGAGGGTGGCGAGCACCGTGTCGTGCAGCAGCCGGGCACCCTGGCGGCGCTGCGCCTCGGTCTCGCTGGCCTGGCGTTCGGCGCGGTGGGCGGTGCCGATGCTGTAGATGCGGCGGGCGACGCGGGGGATGCTCCGGCTGATCCAGACGGCGATGACCGCGATGAGGACCCAGCCGAGCAGGACGCCGCTGACCGGGGCCGAGAGCACGGTGCCGCTGGCCCAGCTCATCAGCACGAGCGAGACGACCCCGGCGCCGGCGGCCAGGCCGAGTCCGACGCGGTGGCCGCGCTGCGCCATGAGGAGCGAGGCGAGCCCGCCGCCGGCGAGCGGGACGAGGGCGCTGGCGATGACGCCGCGGTCGTCGGGGGCGACGGCTGCGGTGAGGACGGTGACGGCACCGAGTCCACCGGCGACGGTGACGGCCGTCCACCAGGTGGACCCGTTGGTGCCGAACGCGACGAGCGCGCCGACCATGGCGGCGATGCAGGCGAACCCGGCGACGAGCGGCAGCACGGGCACGGCGAGGGACGTGGCCACGCCCACGACGCTGACGAGCGCGCAGACGATGCCCACGACACGGGTCGTCGACCGGAGGAGGCGGTCGCGTTCCTGTGCGAGGAGTTCCATCGTTGGTCCTGGCTGTTCCTGGTTCGGGAGAGCTGGTTGGTTCTCGGGGAACCGAGCACTGGTCGAGACCGTGCACTCTGCATCATTCCACGGGCGACACCCGTCGTGGGGTCTTCGGCGCGCGGGGGTCGACGGATCGGTCTGCGGTTGTCCCGTCTTCCGGGGACCGGCTTGCCCCCCCGCTCAGTCGAGCAGACGCCGCAGGTGCGCCCCGACGGCCTCGTGTTCGATGAGGAAGCCGTCGTGGCCGAACTCGCTCGTGATCACCGCGGCGTGGTCGCCGTCCAGCGTGTCGGGCACCCCGGCGGCGATCCGGTGCTGGTCCTCGACGGGGAACAACCGGTCGCTGGACACCCCGACGACGAGGGTCCGCGCGGTGACCCGGGCGAGCGCGGCAGCCACTCCGCCACGCCCGGCACCGACGTCGTGGGAGTCCATCGCCTGGGTGAGCGCCACGTACGAGGCCGCGTCGAAGCGCCGGGTGAACTTGTTGCCGTGGAAGTCGAGGTAGCTCTCGACCGAGAACCGTCCGTCGTCACCGAGCGGGGACACGTCGCTCTGCCACGAGCGGGCGAACCGGCCGTTGAGCTCGTCCGACGCGCGGTACGTCATCATCGCCATCCGTCGCGCGAGTGCCAGGCCGCGGTGCGGGCCCTCGCCGGGCTCGGCGTCGTGGTGGTCGCCGCCGGCGTAGCCCGGGTCCATCTGGATCGCGGCCCGCTGCAGGGAGTTCGCGGCGATCTGGTCGGCGGTGGTCTGTGCGGTGCTCGCCAGCACCGCGAGTCGGGCGACGCGCTCCGGGGCGGTGATCGCGGCCTCCAGGGCGTGCATGCCGCCCATCGACCCGCCGACGACCGCGGCGAACCGGTCGATGCCGAGCCGGTCGGCCAGACGGAGCTGCGTGGCGACCTGGTCGCGGATCGTGACGAACGGGAACCGCGAGCCCCACTCGACCCCGTCGGGCGACAGCGAGGACGGACCGGTCGTGCCCTGGCAGCCGCCGAGCATGTTCGGGGCGACGACGAACCACCGGTCGGTGTCGATCGCGCGGCCGGGGCCGACGACGTCGCCCCACCAACCGGCGGTCCGGTGTCCGGGCCCTGGCGGGCCGGCGACGTGCGAGTCACCGGTCAGGGCGTGGAACACCAGCACCGCGTTGTCCGCGGCGGGGGAGAGCGTGCCCCAGGTCTCGTAGGCGACCCGGACGGACGGGATGCGGCCGCCCCGGACGAACTGCTCGCCGAGGGTCTCGAATCGCCGGGCGCCGGGCGGGTCGCCGGGCCGCCAGGCGCCGGTGACGGGCGGCTTGCCGAGGGTGCCGAGTTCGGCGCCGGGCACCATCGTGGACGGCACGGAGTCCTCGGGGGTCGTCTGCCAGTCCATCGTGCGTCCATTCTCGCGGCAGGCGCGCCCTCCCGCCGCCGTGTTACGTCGCCTCCGGCAGGGGGCGCCCCCGCAGAACGCAACCCGGGCGACTCGCCGCAACGGAGTACCGCTGCGAGGAGCCGCCCGGGTTGCGTTCCGCGAGTGCGTCAGCCGGGAGGCGCGTGGCGGGTCAGGCGCGCTGGCCCGCCTGGGCGACGGCGCGGGCCGCGGCGAGCCCGGCCTCCAGGTCGGCCTTGAGGTCCTCGACGTTCTCGATGCCGACCGAGAGGCGCACGAGCCCCGGTGTGACCCCGGTGGTGAGCTGCTGCTCCGGCGTCAGCTGCGAGTGGGTCGTGGACGCCGGGTGGATCACGAGCGAACGGACGTCGCCGATGTTCGCCAGGTGCGAGAACAGCTGCAGCTCGTCGACCAGGGCACGGCCGGCGTCGACGCCGCCCTTGAGCTCGAAGGACAGCACCGCCCCGACACCACGCGGCGCGTACTTCGTCGCCGCCGGGTACCACGGGCTCGTCGGCAGTCCCGCGTACGCCACCGTCGCCACGTCCGGGTGCCGGTCGAGCCACTCCGCGATCTCCTGCGCGTTCGACACGTGCCGTTCGATCCGCAGGCTCAGCGTCTCGATGCCCTGCAGGAGCGCGAACGCCGTGTCCGGTGAGTTCGACGCACCCAGGTCACGGAGCAGCTGGACCCGGGCCTTCGTGATGTACGCCAGTCCGTCCCCGACGGCCTGCGAGAACACCGCCCCGTGGTACGAGGGGTCCGGGGTGCTGAACTCCGGGAACCGCTCGGCGTGCTCGGACCAGGCGAAGGTGCCGCCGTCGACGATGAGCCCGCCGATGACCGTGCCGTGCCCGCCGAGGAACTTCGTCGCCGAGTGCACCACGATGTCCGCACCGTGCTCGAACGGCCGGATCAGGTACGGCGTCGCGATCGTGTTGTCGACGACCAGGGGGACCCCGGACTCGTGTGCGATGCCGGCGACGGTCTCGATGTCCAGCACGTTGATGCGCGGGTTGCCGATGGTCTCGGCGAAGAACAGCTTCGTGTTCGGACGGACCGCGCGACGCCACTCCGCCGGGTCGTCCTGGTCCTCGACGAACGTCGTCTCGATGCCGAGCTTCGCCAGCGTGTACTTGAACAGGTTGTACGTGCCGCCGTAGATCGACGACGACGACACGATGTGGTCGCCGGCCCCGGCGATGTTGAGCACCGCGTAGGTCTCGGCCGCCTGGCCGCTCGACACGAGCAACGCCCCGGTGCCGCCCTCCAGCGCCGCGATGCGCTGCTCGACGACGTCGTTCGTCGGGTTCATGATCCGCGAGTAGATGTTGCCCGGCTGTGCCAGCGCGAACAGGTCACGGGCGTGGTCCGAGTTCTCGAACACGTAGGACGTCGTCTTGTAGATCGGCGTCGCCCGGGCACCCGTCGTCGGGTCCGGTGCGGCACCCGCGTGCACCTGCGTGGTCTCGAACCGCCAGGCGGCTGCGTCGTTGGTCATCAGGATCTCCTGTCCGTCACCGTGCTCGTCGGGTCGACACGTGCATCGACAGCGCGCCGGCCGGGAGGACCGCCGCACCTGTGCGTCGACCGTCACGGTACGCAGACGGCCGGGCGGGCACCAGCGCGAGCGTCGTCAGACGTAACGCGACGACGACCGACCCGTGCCAGGATCGAGGGGCACCGACGCCGACCGAGGGGGACGACATGCGCGCACAGGAAGTGGCGGACAAGCGGTTCATGCCGACGAAGTTCCGGAACGGGTACGACCAGCAGGAGGTCGACGACCTGCTCGCACGGATCCAGGTGACCCTGACCGTGGTCGAGGGCAGCCCGGTCCCGACGACCGGCCCCCTGGCGACCGCCAAGCCCCTCCGCGCAGCAGACGTGAAGAGTGCCCGCTTCCGTGCGACCAAGTGGCGCGAAGGCTACGACCAGGACCAGGTCGACGACTTCCTCGACGACGTCGTCAACGAACTCCGCCGACTCGGCCGCGACTAGGACCCGGCGCGACTAGGCCGGATCGCGGCGGAACAGCCAGTCGACCTTCGGCTCGAGCAACCACCGCATCCCGCGCCGCACGAACGGCTGCGCCAGGAACAGGCTCACCGCGCACGCCACCAGCACCATCAGCAGCACGAACGGCCACGCCGAGTGCTCACCCGCCAGCACGCCGGACTCGCGGATCGGGTAGAGCAGGAACGTGTGCAGCAGGTACACGTACATCGTCGCCGCACCGAACTGCGTCAGCCAGACGTTCCGTCGGGGGACCAGCACCAGGAACGACGCCGTCAGCAGCGTCGCCAGCAGCATCAGGCCGAACCGGACCGCTCCGGCCCACCAGGCGTCCTCACCGAGGCCCGAGTACGAGTCGTCGTAGAAGAACCAGTGGTGCAGGTCGAACTCCTTGAACTGCGGGATCCACAGCGCACACGACACCGCCCACCCCGCGAAGACCGCTCCCGCGGCGACCCGCACCCGCACCACCGTGCGACGGGACGCCTCGTACCAGCGGTCGAACAGTCCCCACTGCTTCACCTGCCACCCGAGCAGGAAGAACGGCAACAGGCTGATCGCCCGGCCCAGGGACAGCGTCGAGTCCACGTTGTCGAAGTAGCCCACACCGATGCTCAGCACCACCGCCCAGACCAGCGGCCACCGCAGCTGCACCAGGTACGGCAGGATCAGCCGGAAGATCCCCAGCGCCAACAGGAACCACAGCGTCCACGTCGGCTTCGTCGGGTTGAACTCCTTGCCGCCCTCCACCACCGCCTGCACCACGGTCCAGATCGTCTGCATGATGATGTACGGCACCACGATGTCCGTGAACGTCCGCCGCATCCGCTTCGCCGTCGGGGTGTCCGCCGACGAGAAGTACCCGCTGATCACCCCGAACGCCGGCATGTGGAACGCGTAGATGAACGTGTACAGCGCCAACGCGTGCTCACTGCCCGTGGTCTGCCGCTGGATCGCGTGCCCGATCACCACCAGCGTCACCGCAAGGAACCTGGCCGTGTCCCACATCGGGATGCGCCGCTTCAGCCGACCCGGATCGAGTGCCCCGGCCGGGGCAGAGGGCGCGGGAGGGGCGGCGTCCGTCGTCATCCTCCGCACGTTACCGTCCGGCGGCCACCCCCGTGTCGGTAGCGTGGCCTCCGCGCCGCCACCGTCGCCCGTCCACGAGGAGCACCATGAGCACACGTCGAGCCGTCGTCACCGGAGCCAGCTCGGGCATCGGCGCCGCCACCGTCCGCCTGTTCCGCCAGCACGGCTGGGACGTCCTCGCCGTGGCCCGCCGCGCCGACCGGCTCGAGGCGCTCGCCGCGGAGACCGGCGCGGACACTCTGGTCGTCGACGTCACGGACGACGCCGACGTGACGGCGCTCGCCGCACGGGTCGACGAACTCGGCGGTGTCGACGTGCTCGTCAACAACGCCGGGGGAGCGTTCGGGTCGGCCTCGGTCGAGCACGGCGACGTCGACGACTGGCGGGCGATGTTCGAGGTCAACGTGCTCGGCACGAAGCGCGTCACGGCGGCCCTCCTGCCGGCGCTCCGCCGACGCGCGGCCGAGGTCGGTGGTGCCGACGTGGTCACCGTCACGAGCACCGCGGGCTTCGTCGCCTACGAGAACGGCGGCGGCTACGTCGCCGCGAAGCACGCCGAGCACGCCCTGGTGGGGGTGCTCCGGCTCGAGCTCAACGGCGAACCGATCCGCGTCGTCGAGATCGCCCCCGGCATGGTGAAGACCGACGAGTTCGCACTCGTGCGGTTCGGCGGCGACAGCGCCGCAGCCGCCGCGGTCTACGACGGGGTGGAGGCGCCGCTGGTCGCCGACGACGTGGCCGAGGCGATCGTGCACGCCGTCGAACTGCCCGCGCACGTCAACCTGGACCTGGTGACCGTCCGACCGGTGGCGCAGTCGGCGCAGCACAAGCTCGCGCGCGGACCGCTGACCCCGAAGGCGTAGCGACCGACAGCGCGCCGACCCGGCGGTGCCCGGGGGCGCGGCACGCGGGCGGCGCAGCGCCCGGGTGGGCATCGCGGGTCGCGGGCGGAGCATCCCTGCCGGTACCGTGGGCGGATGCCGATCAGCAGCGAACCCGCGGACTCTCCCGCCTCGTCGACCGTGACCGTGACGAGCGGACCGGAGGTGCTCGGCTGGCTCGAGTTCGGCGACGCCGCCCGGTTGCTCGCGAAGGACGTCCTGTCCGCCGGCTTCGAGCCCGAGGTCGTCGTGGCCGTCGCCCGCGGCGGGCTCATCATCGCCGGTGCCGTCGCCTACGCCCTCGGTACCAAGGAGTGCGGCTCGATCAACGTCGAGTTCTACACCGACGTCGAGCAGCGCCTGGAGGAGCCCGTCGTGCTCGCGCCGGCCCTCGACGCCCCGAGCCTCGCCGGCAAGCGGGTCCTGGTCGTCGACGACGTGTCCGACTCCGGTCGCACCCTGGCCCTGGTGGTCGACATCATCCGCACCGCCGGAGCCGACGTCCGCAGCGCGTGCCTGTACTCGAAGCCCGGCACCGTCCTCGAGCCGGACCACGTCTGGCGTCGCGTCGACGGCTGGATCACGTTCCCGTGGAGCGCCCTCGCCCCGGTGACGGCCGAGTCGTGAGCATCCACCTGGTCGGCGGCGGTCCCTTCGTCGCCGCGGACGCCGCCGCGGCCTTCACCGCCGAGGCCACCGCACGCTCCGCCGCCGTCGGGCGGACCGTCCCACGTATCGCACTGCTCTCCGTCGCCGGCACCGACGGGTCCTCGCCGTCCTCGACCGCCGACATCGCCGAGGTGCTCGGCGGGTCCCGTGCCGCCGAGGTCCTGGTCACCGAGGTCGCCGCGGGCGGGGTCTTCGACACCACGGTCCTCAGCGACGTCGACGCCCTGGTCGTGAACGGTGGCCGGACCCCCGACTACCTGGACGCCGTCGCTCCGTTGGTCGACCAGATCCGGCTGCTCGTCGCCGACGGGCTGCCGTACCTCGGCTACTCCGCCGGCGCGATGATCGCCGCGGACCGCGCCCTGGTCGGCGGCTTCCGCATCGGTGGCGTGGAGGTCTGCCCCGAGTCCGCGTCCGAGGGCCTCGACGAGGTCGAGCTCCGCGAGGGGCTGGGACTCGTCGACCTGACGATCGACGTCCACGCGGTCCAGGCCGGCACCCTCGCCCGACTCGTCGCCGCGGCCGAGGCCGAGTTCGTCACCGCGGGCCTGGCCATCGACGAGGACACCACCCTCGTCGTCGGCGAAGGCGCGCTCGAGGTCCGGGGGACCGGCAGCGTCTGGCGGGTGGTGGCGGGCGACGAGTCCGTCTCGGTCGCCACCATGGGCGCCTGAGCGTGCAGCCGAAGCCCCTCGCCGACCTGGTCGACCCGGGGTGGGCGGCTGCCCTCGCGCCCGTCGAGGACGACGTCCACCGCATCGGCGCCTGGCTCCGCGCCGAGACCGACGCCGGGCGGGCGTACCTGCCCGCCGGTCCCGCGGTGCTCCGCGCCTTCGAGGACCCGTTCGACCGGGTGAAGGTGCTCGTCGTCGGACAGGACCCCTACCCGACGCCCGGGCACCCGATCGGGCTGTCCTTCGCCGTCGACCCGCACGTCCGCCCGGTGCCGCGCAGCCTGCAGAACGTCTACCGCGAACTCCACGACGACCTCGGCGTCACCGTCCCCCCGCACGGCGACCTGCGTGCCTGGTCGGAGCAGGGCGTGCTGCTGCTCAACCGGGTCCTCACCGTCGGCGTCGGCGAGCCCGCCAGCCACCGCGGCAAGGGCTGGGAAGCCGTCACCGAGCGGGCCGTCGAGGCGCTCGTCGCCCGCGACCGTCCGCTCGTCGCGGTGCTCTGGGGCGCGCAGGCCGCGTCGGTCCGCCCGCTCCTCGGCGACACCCCGGTCGTGGCGTCGGCGCACCCGAGCCCGCTCAGCGCCTCGCGCGGGTTCTTCGGCAGTCGACCGTTCTCGGCCGTCAACGACCTGCTCGTCGCCCAGGGCGCGGACCCCGTCGACTGGACACTGCCGACCGACGTGTGACGGGCCTCCCGTAGGCTCGGGTCGTGCTCGAGGAGGAATACCAGCAGCGGCGGGTCCTGCCGCGGCACCTGCGTGCCCCGGCGCCGGTCGAGTCGGGGTTCGCCTACGCGATCCGTCCCGCCGCCGCCGCCGACCTGCCCGAGGTCCGCGAGATCCACACCCACTACGTGCGGAACTCGTCGGTGACCTTCGACGCGGCGGCGTTCACCTTCGCCGCCTGGAAGAAGCGGTTCGACGAGGTCCAGCGCCGCAAGCTGCCATTCCTGGTCGCGGAGAACCCGTCCGGTCAGGTGCTCGGGTACGCCCTCGTCGAGCCGTGGAACATCCGTGACCGGTCGAACCGGGTGGTCGAGGACTCGATCTACCTCGGTGCCGCGGCCGGTGGCAAGGGGCTCGGACGGGCGCTGATGGAGGCGCTGCTCGACGCCTGCCGGACCGTCGGGGTGCGCGAGGTGATCGCGGTGATCGCCGACCGGTCCGCGGACGCGTCGATCCGGTTGCACGAGCGACTCGGCTTCGAGGAGGTCGGGCGGATGGGGCGGGTCGGCTACAAGTACGACCGGTGGCTCGGCACGGTCACCATGCGGCTGCGTCTGCGGAGCACCCGTAAGCCGCTGTTCGGCGGCCGCTGACGAGACCGGTCGGCCTGTGGTCAGCCGGCCTCGGCGACGAACTCGTCGCGCGTGGTGCGCACCAGGTCGGCGGCCGCGTCGGAGGCGACCCGTGCCTCCCGGCCGACGACCGCCCGACCGACGGCCTCGTGCCGGGCCGCTGCCTCGGCCGTCCACCCGGTGATCGTGTCGCGTGACTCGCTCGTGCGGGTGCGGAGCAGTGCCTCGACGGTGCCCGCGAAGTGAGCGAAGACGGTGTTGCCGGACCCGGTGAGCAGGGCGCGGTGGAAGCGGACGTCGGCGTCGAGGTAGGCGCGTCCGTCGCCGGCGGCCGCGGCGGCGACCATGTCCTCGGCAGCGGCCAGCACGGCGTCGGCCGCCGCGCCACCGTGGTCGGCGGTCAGCCAGGCGGCGACCGGCTCGATGCCCAGGCGGAGCTCGAGCAGCTCGCGCTGCTGGGTGAAGTACGCGCCGGACACCCCGCGCCACCGGATCACCGACGGCGCCAGGAGCTCCCACCGGTTCGACGGCTGCACCTGCGTGCCGACGCGTTGCCGCGGTTCGACCAGGCCGAGCGACTGCAGGACGCGCAGTGCCTCGCGGACGACCGACCGCGAGACGCCGAACTCGTCGACGACGTCGTCGGGCCGCAGCACCGTGCCGGGGGCGAGGGTGCCGTCGACGATGCGCTGCCCGAGCGTGTCGAGCACGTGGGCGTGCAGGCCGCCGGGTGTCGGCATCGTTCCTCCTCGACGGTCCTGGTCACGCGGATGTGTGACGTGGTGTCCATTGCAGCGGCAGACTGCGCCCAGGTCCGGGTGGCGCGCGGACGACGACGATGTAGTCTGATTAATCAGATTATTGCAGGAGTGATCGCGGGTGGGATCAGCACCCCGGTCGGACCGACACCAGCAGCAGGACGGCAGCAGCGCAGGAGCTGTGCCAGGAAGGGGCGCAGATGCCTCACCTCCCGACCACCGCCGCGAGCACGAGTCGCGTGCTCGCCGCAGGGACCGAGACGGTCGACCCGTCCGGGACGATCCCCCAGCTCGTCATCGCCGCCCTCGTCGGCATCGTGGTGATCATCGCCCTCATCACCTGGCTCAAGGTGCACCCCTTCGTCGCGCTGACGATCGGTGCCCTCGGGGTCGGCCTCGGCGCCGGTCTCGCCCCGGAGAAGGCGGTCACGAGCTTCGGCGACGGCTTCGGCGCCACCATGACGAGCGTCGGCATCCTGGTCGGCCTCGGCTCGATGTTCGGCAAGCTGCTGGTCGACTCCGGTGCCGCCGACCGGGTCGTCGACACGCTGGTGCGCCGGTCCTCGGCCGCAGCGCTGCCCTGGACGATGGCCCTCATCGGCGCGCTGATCGGCCTGCCGATGTTCTTCGAGGTGGGCCTGGTCCTGCTCATCCCGATCATCGTCCTGGTCGCCAAGCGCAGTGACGTCCCGATCATGAAGATCGCGATCCCTGCCCTCGCCGGCCTGTCGACCATGCACGCGTTCGTCCCGCCGCACCCCGGCCCGCTGGTCGCGGTCTCCACGGTCGGTGCGGATCTCGGCACCACGCTCGCGTTCGGCATCGTGCTCGCGATCCCCGTCATCGTCCTGGCCGGCCCGGTCTTCGCCCGCTTCGCGGCGCGCTGGGTCGACATCCCGGTGCCGGACATCTTCGGCTCCCGTGGCGAGGACCCCGCGCACCCTGGCAGGGAGGCCCGCCGCGGCCCCGCAACGCAGGACACCGCCTCCCTGCCCAACGGCAAGAGCGACTTCACCCGGGTGATCAGCGAGCCACGCAGCCCGTCGTTCGCCGTCGCGCTGGTCGGCATCCTGCTGCCCGTCGTGCTCATGCTCGCGCAGGCGGTGCGCGAAGCCACCGCTCCCGACGCGGGTGGTGCCTTGGTCGGCGTGCTCGACTTCCTCGGGACGCCGATGATCGCGATCGGCATCGCCACCGTCTACGCGATGGTGTTCTTCGCGATCGGCGGCGGCATGGACCGGTCCGCGGTCGCGAAGTCGCTCGAGAGCGCACTGCCGCCGGTCGCCGGGGTGCTGCTCATCGTCGGTGCCGGTGGTGGGTTCAAGCAGGTGCTCATCGACACGGGCATCGGTGGTGTGATCGCGGACGCGGTGAAGGACTCCGGCATCTCGGTGCTCCTCGTCGCCTGGGTGGTCGCCGCGCTCGTCCGCGTCGCCACCGGGTCGGCCACCGTCGCGACCGTCACGGCGGCGGGCATCATGGCCCCGATCGCGCACGACCTGTCGTCGCCGATGACGTCGCTGCTCGTCCTCGCGATCGGCGCCGGGTCGGTCTTCCTGTCGCACGTCAACGACGCCGGGTTCTGGCTGGTGAAGGGGTACCTCAACACCACGGTGGGGCAGACGTTCAAGTCGTGGACGGTGCTCGAGTGCCTGATCTCGGTCATCGGGCTGGTCGGCGTCCTGGTCGCCGGGATCTTCATCCGATGAGCGCTGCACACGCCGGCACCGAACCGGTCGACGCCCGTGTCCTCGTGGTGATGGGGGTGTCCGGGTCCGGGAAGTCCACCGTCGCGGCGATGGTCGCCGACCAGCTCGGGTGGGCGTTCGCCGAGGGGGACGCCATGCACCCCGAGGCGAACGTCGCCAAGATGCACGCCGGCACACCCCTGACCGACGAGGACCGCTGGCCGTGGCTCGACGTCGTCGCGGGGTGGATCCGTGGCCACCTGCAGGCCGGGACGAACGGGGTCGTGACCTGCTCGGCACTGAAGCGGTCCTACCGGGACGTGCTGCGGGCCTCCGGCGTGGTGTTCGTGCACGTCGCCGGTGACCGCGCGCTGCTCGAGGAGCGGATGTCGGCGCGGTCCGGGCACTTCATGCCGACCTCGCTGCTGCAGTCGCAGCTGGCGACGCTCGAGCCGCCGCAGCCGGACGAGGCGCACGTCACCGTCGCCGCCGACCGGACCCCGGCGGAGGAGTCCGCCGAGGTCCTGACGCTGCTGGGGTTGCCGCGGGACTGAGCGCCTGACGCCGCCGGTGGGTCACGGAACCGAGGGAACGGCCCCCTCGTGCCCGAGCGTCGACCAGCACACCGCGACGACGAGCGGGCGGGCGACCTCGGCGGTCGTCTCCCGCTCGTGGGTCAGCGCGAGGACCACGAGTGCCCCGAGCATCCCGGTGACGCGGGCTCGACGCGGCAGGTCGGTGTCGGCGTCGATCCGGAACAGGTCCGACACCAGGGCGAAGACGTCCCCGAGTGCCGGTTCGAGGGTCGCGTCGGCGACCGGCGGCACCGATGCCAGCACGAGTTCGGCCCATCCGCGGCGACGCAGTGCGAGGTCGACCAGGCCGGCCACCGCTGCGGCGTCCCGGTCGCGGGGATCGGCGACGTCGTCGAGCCCGTCGTGCACGTCCCGGGTGAGCCGGACGCACTGGTCGAGTGCGGCGGCGACGAGTTGCTCCTTGGTCGGGAACCGGCCGAGCAGACCGGTCTTCGAGTACCCGGTGGCGTCCGCGACCGCCTGCACCGACGTGTCACGGACCCCGCGGCGGGCGAGCAGCCCGGCGGTGATGTCCAGGACCGCCTCGTCGATCTCAGCGGCGGTCGGGCGGATCCGCGACGTGGGGACCGCTCCGGCCGCGGGGGTCCGGTCGCCGCCGGTCATGCTGCGGACCGTTCAGCGCGTCGACCGTTCGTGTCGGCGTGCAGGTGGGCTGCTCTGCGCAAGCCGGCGGCGCGGATCACGGCGACCCCGGCGAGGAGCTCCCAGGCGAGGATCGCGTACACCGCGACCCGTTCCCAGATGCCGTCGGGCAGCAGGTCGACGGTGGTCCAGGCCGGATCGACCACGAGCATCACCAGGCCGAACAGGCCGACCGCCCCGAGCACGATGCTCAGCGCGCCCACCCATCGAGTCCCGCGGTCGTGGGGGGGGGGGGGGGGGGGGGGGCGGCCGCCCCCCCCCCCCCCCCCCCCCCCGGGGGGGCCGCGGGGGGGGCCCCCCCCCCCCCCCCCCCCCCCCCCCCCCCCCCCCCCCCCC